>NZ_DBGFPE010000004.1:0-84381 GCF_048526665.1 Candidatus Allofournierella excrementavium | reverse complement strand
TCCTCGTTGTGGTATGCTGTATCTGTGTAGGGTTTGAGGCCCGCATCGGATAACAGCATAGAAGCAATCGTTCGTGCATCCACCCGGTCGGTCTTAGTCTTTCGTAGACTGAGGCTCTTTCGGTAAAGATTTGCGCGCAAGGGGTTCAAGACATAGGTGGCCAGACCGTTGTCAAGGAGAAACCCGAGCAGATTGTAGCTGTAATGTCCGGTAGCCTCAAGCCCTACTTTTATTTTGTCTTGTGAATTGCTGCATTTCCAGATTTGTTGAAGCAGGCTGTGAAAACCGTCCATGGTGTTCGGGATAGTGAACACATCCGACAGGACTTCCCCTTCGGAGCTGAAAATGAAACAATCGTGCTTATCTTTCGAAACATCGATGCCAACAGAAACCACCATAACAAATACCTCCAACGATAAATATGTGATGCTGCATCCACAGTGCACCTTACTTTTGTAGCCTTGTTCCACATAAACCGTCTGGCGGTATTTAACTGATCAACAAAATTGTAAGGGGCTGTGGTTGGAACCTTTCTGGAACCATCTCGTGGTAGGAGGTTGCAACCAATCCACAGCATCCCTTACAGTGTAGCACAGCCCTTGGAGAGGGGCTCTAATAACTACTACTCTATAATACAAGGAAGTTGACATTTCATGGATCGTTTGAAAGGTAAAGTTGCCATCATCACCGGCGCCGCCCAGGGCATTGGCGCCTGCACCGCCCGCATCTTCGTTCAGGAGGGCGCCAAGGTCGTGGTCGCCGACATGAACGAGACCGACGGCCGCGCCGTGGCCGCCGAGCTGGGCGAGAACGCCGCCTTCTTTAAGCTGAACGTCACCGACTACAACGCCTGGAAAGAGTGCGTCGCCGTCACCAAGGCCACCTTCGGCAAGCTGAACGTGCTCATCAACAACGCGGGCATCTCCTACCGCAAGGACATCGCCGGCACCTCCCTGGAGGAGTGGGACCGCACCATCGCCGTGAACCAGACCGGCGTTTTCTACGGCATGCAGGTGGCCATTGAGGAGATGCGCACCAACGGCGAGAAATGCTCCATCGCCAACGCCTCCTCCATCGAAGGCCTAGTGGCGGAATCCGCCTTCTTCGCCTACTGCGCTTCCAAGGGCGCCGTCACCCTGATGACCAAGGCCGCCGCCCTGTACTGCGGCGAGAACCGGCTGAACATCCGCGTGAACTCGGTGCATCCCGGCTACATCATCACCCCCATGGCCTACGACGACGCCCGTCAGAACGGCCAGACCATCGAGGAATACTCCGCGGAGTTCATCCAGAAGCACCCCATCGGCTATCTGGGCAAGCCCGAGGACATCGCCTACGGCTATGTCTACCTGTCCTCCGACGAGGCCGACTTCGTCTCCGGCACCCAGCTGGCCATCGACGGCTGCTACACCGCACAGTAAAACGCATCCGGCACGCCGGGACTCCGCTGCGGGTCTCGGCGCGCCCTGCATAGAGGGGGAAACGCATTGAAACACGATCGCTGGAACATCGAACCGGCCATCTTCTGGCCCACCATCCTGATTTTTGCAGCCGTGTCGGTGGGCCTGTTTGTGGGCGGCGACACGCTGTTCACCGTGCTGAGCAGCCTGCTGCAGACCCTCACCACCCGCCTGGGGTGGGTGTATCTGTGGATCTACATCATCAACTTCATCTTCCTGGGCTGGCTGGCCTTCAGCAAATACGGCAGCATCAAGTTCGGCGCGCCGGACGAAAAGCCCGAATACAGCAACTTCAGCTGGACGTGCATGGTGTTCACCACCGGCATCGACGCCTCCATCATGATCATGTCCCTGTTCGAGCCCATCCAATACGTCAGCGCGCCGCCCTTCGGGCTGGAGCCTTTTTCCGCCGAGGCCTATGACTATGCCCACATGTACGGGCAGTTCCACTGGGGCCCCAGCGCCTGGACCATGTACATCCCGGCCACCATCGCCATTGCCTACACCCTGTTCGTGAAACGCACCGACACAACCCGCATCAGCAACGCCTGCGTGCCCGCCTCCGGCTGGCTGGAGCGGCACCTCTGGGCGCGGCATCTGCTGGACGTGATCATCGTGTTCGGCATCATGGGCGGCATCGGCGCTTCCATCGGCCTGGAGATCCCCGTGATCTCCCGCATTTTCCACCAGCTCACCGGCGTGGCCGACACCCTGGGCCTGAAGTTCATCATGCTGGCCGCGCTGCTGGTACTGTTCGGCAGCTGCGTGTATCTGGGGCTGGAAAAAGGCATGAAATGGCTCAGCAGCGCCACGGTGTACATCACGCTGGGCTTTCTGGTGGTGACCCTGCTGTGGGGACCCACCAGCTACCTCATCGACGCCGAGACCAACAGCATCGGCCTGCTGGCCTCCAACTTCGTGCGCATGAGCACCTACACCGACCCCCATCTCGCCTCCGGCTTCCCCCAGAACTGGACCATCTTCTACTGGGGCTGGTGGCTGGCCTACATGCCCGTGATGGGGCTGTTCGTGGCCCGCATCTCCCGGGGCCGCACCATTCGTCAGGTCATCTGCGGGCAGGTGCTGTGGGGCTCGGTGGGCTGCATGACCGTGTTCGGCATCATGGGCGGCTATGCGCTGTATGTGCAGCGCACCGGCATCGTTGACCTTGCGGGCATTCTTGCCACCGAGGGCCAGGAGGCCGCCATCACCGCCCTGCTCTCCACCCTGCCGCTGCCTCAGCTGATGCTGGTGGTGTATCTCATTTCCTGCTTCGTCTTCCTTGCCACCACCATCAGCTCCTCGGCCTACATCCTGTCGTCGATGACCAGCAAAAAGCTCAGCGGCTACGAGAATCCCGCCCGCTGGAACCGCCTGCTGTGGTCGGTGGTGTTCATGCTGTTCTCCGCCGGCATCATGGTGGTGGGCGGCATGGAGACCATCAAGCTGGTCTGCGTGCTGGCCGGCTTCCCGCTGATCGCCGTCGTGCTGCTTCTGATGCGGTCCATCCGCCGCATGGTGAAGACCCACGCCGATCCTTCTTTTCCGTCTGCCAGCCGGAGCGAACCAAACGCTCTGACGGCCGAACATACATCCTCTTGAAACTGTCTTCTCTCAAGAACAGGGAGGGCCCGGCCTTTCGCCGGGCCCTCCCTGTTCTTGACTTTCCGCGGGATGGGGCGTATAATTTTCCTGAAAAGCCGCCGGGTTTTTGCGTCTTGGTCCCATTCCGTTAGGCCTTTGAAGGAATGGTGACGGGGCGCTTTATTTTTTATCATCGAGAGGTGTTTTTTATGTTCAAGGAAATGCGCCGCCACAAACAGCTTTTGAACGCCGAGGAGACCGCCGCCGTGCTGAACAGGGGCACGTCCGGCGTGCTGGCCCTTTCCGGCGAGGACGGCTACCCCTACGCCGTGCCCCTCAGCTATGTCTTTGACGGAGACAAGCTCTATTTCCACTCGGCCAAGGCCGGCCACAAGCTGGAGGCCCTCCGCCGCTGCCCGAAGGCGTCCTTCTGCGTCATCGACCAGGACCAGATCGTGCCCGAGGAATACACCACCTATTTCCGCAGCGTCATCGCCTTCGGCACCATCCGGGAGCTGGAGGACGACAACGAAAAGCGTGCGGCCATTGAAAAGCTGGCCCGCAAGTACACCCCCAACGACACCCCCGAGGGCATGGACGCCGCCATCCGGCGGGACTGGGCGCCCCTGTGCATGCTGGAGATGACCATCGACCACATGACCGGCAAAGAGGCCATCGAACTGGTAAAGGCGAAAGAAGCGAAATAAAACGGCAGGAGCCGGCCCCTTGCGGGGGCCGGCTCCTTTGTTCGTTTTGAGAGTTTTCAGGCCTTTTGCAGCACGAAGCCTTTCACTTTTCGCAGCAGCGGCCAGAGGATGGCGCACAGCACGCCGCCGATGAGGGCGGTGATGAACTGGTTCACGCCGAACATGGTGGAAACGGTGGCCACCTGCTTTTCGTTGAGCACGCCGCCGAAGAGGGGCAGCAGCACGAACTGCAGGCCTGCGGCCATCACGGCCACCTTGGCCGCCGCGCCCAGAAGGAAGCCCAGCCAGAAGAATTTATCCTGTTTGCGCAGGGCCCAGGCGCACACCACCAGGGCGGCGTTGCCCGCGGCCACCAGCACGATGAGCTGGGGCATGAGCTGCATGACGGGGCTGGGGGCGATGAGGAAGGCCAGGATGGGGCTGAGCACCGCGATGCAAAGCCCGCTGCCAAGGCCCACGGCCAGGGCGGCCAGCAGCAGGATGAGGTTCACCAGCGGGCCGGTGATGAACTGGCTGACGGTCTTGAACTGCTGCACCACCACGCAGAGCGCCAGCAGCAGCGCGGTGCGGGTGAGAAAGCGGGTGTAGTACTGTTTCATAAAATTTCCACCTTTCCCGGGGTACCTTCGCCCCTCTTTGCATTGCTTTTCCTTGAAGATTTTACTATAATGTGGGATAGATTGCTGTTGCCGCCGCAACAGTTGTGATTTTTTTGTTTATCTTCTTTGTGCAGAAAGGAGCCGCCCCGTGGAAGAATACTATCCCCTGCTGGCGGCCACGCCCCTGTTCGCGGACATCCCGCCGGAGGGCCTCGCCCGGCTGCTGGGCTGCTTTGCGCCGGCGGTGCGCCGCTACGAAAAGGGCGACATCCTGCTTCTGGCGGGCTACGACACCGGCGAGATCGGCATTCTGCTGGAGGGCAGCGCCACCGCCCTGAAGACCACGCCGGACGGCGCGGCGGTGGCCATCACCGACCTTGCCCCGGGCAGCGTGTTCGGGGACGTGCTGGCGGGCAGCGCGGTGAAAAGCCCGGTGACCATCACCGCCCGCAGCGCTTCCAAGGCGATGTTCATCTCCTGCCGCAAGCTGCTGTGCCCCTGCGCCGCCATGCACCCGGAGCACACCCAGCTGATGCAGAATCTGGTGCGCACCATCTCGGAAAAATACTTCGACCTGAGCCGCCGGGTGGACCTGCTCATCCTGAAAAGCCTGCGCTCCAAGCTCTGCGCCTATCTGCTGGGGCAGGCCAAGGCCGCCGGGGCGGACACCTTTTCCATCCCCTTCTCCCGGGCGGGGCTGGCGGAGTATCTGAACTGCGAGCGCAGCGCCCTGTGCCGCGAAATTTCCCGCATGCGGGCGGAGGGCCTGATCGAGACCTACAAAAACAGTTTTAAAATCCTGGACCGGGCGGCCCTTGCCCGGGAGTACCAGCGTTGAATCTTTGGGAGGAACGAAAAAATGAAGGAACTTCCTGTCTTGTACATCGTCATCCCCTGCTACAACGAGCAGCAGGTGCTGCCTGTCACCGCGCCGATGTTCTTTGCGAAGCTGCGCGGGCTGATGGCCGACGGCCTCATCGCCCCCCAGAGCCGGGCGGTGTTCGTGAACGACGGCTCCAAGGACGACACCTGGGCCATCATCCAGGACCTGGCGGCGAAGGAGGAGCTGGCGGAGGGCATCTGCCTCTCCCGCAACCGGGGCCACCAGAACGCCCTTTTGGGGGGCCTGATGACCGTGAAGGACCGCTGCGACATCACCATCAGCATCGACTGCGACGGCCAGGACGACATCAACGCCATGGACGAGATGGTGAAGGCCTACCACGACGGGTGCGAGGTGGTGTACGGCGTGCGCTCCAAGCGGGACACCGACACCTTCTTCAAGCGCTTCACCGCCGAGGGCTTTTACAAGCTGATGAACTGGATGGGCGCGCAGGTGGTGTTCAACCACGCGGACTACCGCCTGCTCAGCAGCCGGGTGCTGAACGAATTTTCCAACTTCAAGGAAGTGAACATTTTCCTGCGGGGCATGGTGCCGCTGGTGGGCTTCAAGAGCACCAGCGTCTACTACGAGCGGGCCGAGCGCCTTGCCGGCGAGAGCCACTATCCCCTGAAAAAGATGCTGGCCCTGGCCTTTGACGGCATCACCAGCCTTTCGGTAAAGCCCATCCGCATGATCACCGGATTTGGCGTGCTGGTAAGCTGCATCAGCTTCATCGGCGTGATCTGGGCGATCGTTGCGGCGATGCTGGGCCACACGGTGGCCGGCTGGGCCAGCACCATCTGCATCGTCTGCTTCATGGGCGGCATCCAGCTTTTGTGCCTGGGCGTGATCGGCGAGTACATCGGCAAAATTTACATGGAGACCAAGGCCCGGCCCCGCTTCATCATCAGCGAGACCACCTTTGAGGAGAAGGCCCATGAGTGAAGAAAAACTCTCCTGGCCGGGCAGCGCCCTGCTGGGCCCGGTGCCCCCGGTGCTGGTGAGCTGCGGCGAAGGTGAGAGCGCCAACCTCATCACCATCGCCTGGGCGGGCACCGTCTGCACCCAGCCGCCCCGGGTGTCCATCTCGGTGCGGCCCACCCGCCACAGCTACGGCCTCATCAACGAGAGCGGCGAGTTCGTCATCAACCTGCCCACCACGGCACTGGCCAAGGCGGTGGACTGGTGCGGCGTGAAGAGCGGCAAAGACGTGGACAAATTCGCCGCCATGGGCCTGCACACCGCCCCCGCCTCCAAGGTGGGCTGCCCCCTGCTGGCGGAAAGCCCGGTGAACCTGGAGTGCAGGGTGTTCCAGCGCATCGAGCTGGGCAGCCACGACCTGTTTCTGGCGGACGTGGTGGCGGTGGACGTGGACCCCGCCCTTTTGGACAGTGCGGGCAAGCTGCATCTGGAAAAGGCGGGCCTGCTGGCCTATGCCCACGGCGACTACTACGCCCTTGGCAAGCAGCTGGGCAAGTTCGGCTGGAGCGTGCGCAAGAAAAAGCCCGCGCCCAAAAAGACGGGCGTGCGCCCCCAGACCCCTTCCTCCCCCCGGCGGCCCCGCAAGTGAACCGACGCAAAAAGCGCCCTTCGGAGTATTTCTCCAAAGGGCGCTTTTCTTTGTCATTCTGCCGGGGCGGCCAGAGGGCCCAGCGCCGCGCGGAAGGGCGCAAGGTGCTCCTCGCCCGCCGGGGGCGTGCCCTCCAGCGGGAAGGGGACGCCCAGGGCGGCGTACTTTTCGATGCAGAGGGTGCGGAAGGGCAGCAGCTCCACCTTTTCCACATTGTCATACCCCTTTGCCAGCGCCGCCAGCCGGGCCGCGGCCCCGGGGCCGTCGTTGAGGCCGGGCACCACCACGTGCCGCAGCCACACCGGGCGGCCCATTTTTTTGCAGAGGTCCAGGAACGCCAGGGTATGGGCAAGGCTGCCGCCGGTGTGGCGGCGGTAGTCCTCCTCGGTGGTGAACTTCAGATCGGCCAGCACCAGGTCGGTGTGGGCCAGCACCTGTTCCGCGTCCGCGAGGCTCGCCGCGCCGGAGGTGTCCACAGCGGTGTGGAAGCCCTCGGCTTTGAGGGCCGCCAGCAGCGCCGCGGCAAAGCCGCTCTGAGCCAGGGGCTCGCCGCCGGTGAGGGTGACGCCGCCGTTTTTCTTGATGTAGGGCGCGCAGCGGCGCACCTTTTGCAGCACCTGCTCCACCGTGGCTTCCTGCCCGCCGCCAAAGGCCCAGGTGTCCGGGTTGTGGCAGTAGGCGCAGCGCAGAGGGCACCCCTGAAAGAACACCACATAGCGCAGGCCGGGGCCGTCCACCGCCCCCATGGACTGGAAGGAGTGGACGCGGCCGGTGAGGGCGCTGTTTTCCATGGGCGGGTCCTCCTTTTACATGGCGCTGTGGAAGGTGCGGCGGATGACCTCCCGCTGCTGCTCCCGGCTGAGCTTGTGGAAGTTCACCGCGTAGCCGGAGACGCGGATGGTCAGGTTCGGGTATTTGGCGGGGTCCTCGTAGGCCTCCTCCAGCATCTGACGGTTCATCACGTTCACGTTCAGGTGATGGGCCATCTGGGCGAAGTAGCCGTCCAGCAGGGCCACCAGATTGCCGTGGCGCTCGGCCTCGGTCTTGCCCAGGGCCTCGGGCAGGATGGAGAAGGTGTTGGAGATGCCGTCCTTGCAGCAGTCATACTTGAGTTTGGCCACCGAGTTGAGGCTGGCCAGCGCGCCGCTCTTTTCCCGGCCGTGCATGGGGTTCGCGCCGGGGGCGAAGGGCTCGCCCGCCTTGCGGCCGTCGGGGGTGGAGCCGGTCTTTTTGCCGTAGACCACGTTGGAGGTGATGGTGAGCACCGAGAGGGTGGGCTCGGCGTTCCGGTAGAGGGGATGCTTTTTCAGCTCCTCAAAGAAGAGACGGGCCTGCTCGGCGGCGATGGAGTCCACCCGGTCGTCGTCGTTGCCAAAGGCGGGGTACTCCCCTTCCACCTCAAAGTCGCTGATGAGGCCGGTGGCCTCGTCCCGCACACAGCGCACCTTCGCGTACCTGATGGCGGAGAGGGAATCGGCCAGCACGCTGAGGCCGGCGATGCCGAAGGCCATATAGCGGTGGACTTCCGTGTCGTGGAGGGCCATCTGCAGCTTCTCGTAGGCGTACTTGTCGTGCATGTAGTGGATGATGTTCATGGTGTTGGCGTACACCTTCGCCACCCAGGCGCGGTAGAAGTCCAGCCGGCGGCAGACCTCGTCGTAGTCCAGGTATTCGCCCTTGAATGGCTCGGTGGCCGGGCCCACCTGCTCGTTCTTCATCTCGTCCCGCCCGCCGTTGAGGGCCATGAGCAGGAGTTTGGGCAGGTTGGTGCGGGCGCCGAAGAACTGCATGTCCTTGCCCACCCGCATGGCGGAAACGCAGCAGGCGATGGCGTAGTCGTCGCCGTAGATGGGGCGCATCAAATCGTCGTTCTCGTACTGGATGGCGTCGGTGTCGCAGGAGACCTTTGCGCAAAAGCGCTTGAAGCCCTCGGGCAGCGCGCCGGACCAGAGCACCGTCAGGTTGGGTTCGGGGGCGCTCCCCAGGTCATAGAGGGTGTGCAGCACCCGGAAGGAGTTCTTGGTCACCAGGGTGCGGCCGTCCTCGCCCATGCCGCCCACCGCCTCGGTGATCCACATGGGGTCGCCGCCGAACAGCTCGTTGTAGGAGGGGGTGCGCAGGTGGCGGGCCATGCGCAGCTTCATCACAAAGTGGTCCATCAGCTCCTGGGCGCCCTGCTCGGTGAGGATGCCGGCGGCCAGGTCCCGCTCGAAGTAGATGTCCAGGAAGGTGCTCACCCGGCCCAGGCTCATGGCCGCGCCGTTCTGCTCCTTGATGGCACCCAGGTAGCCGAAGTACAGCCACTGCACTGCCTCGTGGGCGTTGGCGGCGGGGCGGCGGATGTCGCAGCCGTACATCTCGGCCATGCCCGCCAGCTTGTTCAGAAAGTCGATCTGCCGCCAGACTTCCTCGATGAGGCGGATGACGTCGTCGGTCATGGGCCGGGCGTGCAGCTGGGCCATGTCCTTTTGTTTTTCTGCCGCCAGCCTGTCCACGCCGTAAAGGGCCACCCGGCGGTAGTCGCCGATGATGCGGCCCCGGCCGTAGGCGTCCGGCAGGCCGGTGATGAGGCCGCAGTGGCGGGCGGCGCGGGTCTCAGGCCCGTAGACCCGGAACACGCCGTCGTTGTGGGTGGTGCGGTAGCGGAATTCTCCCTCGATTTTGTCCGAGAGCTTGTAGCCATAGGCCTCGCAGGCGCTGCGGGCCATGCGGATGCCGCCGAAGGGGTTCACGCCCCGCTTGAGCGGCTCGTCGGTCTGCAGGCCCACGATGAGCTCGTCCTCTTTGTCCAGATACCCGGGGGCGAAGGTGAGCAGGCTCATCACCGTCTGGGTGTCCACCTTCAAAACGCCGCCCTTTTCCCGCTCGGCGGCCATCAGGGCCTCCAGTTTGGCCATCAGCCGCTTGGTGCGCTCGGTGGGACCGGCGAGAAATTTGTCGTCGCCGGTATACGGTTTGTAGTTTTTTTGGATAAAATCCCGAACGTCGATTTTCTCCTGCCACGCGCCGGGCACAAAATTGTTCCACTGTTCCATGATTGCAAAGCCCCTTTCGGTGTGTTTTGTGCCGCCCGGAAGAAACAAAAAAGGGCAGCACCGCGTATGCGATGTTGCCCAGACGGTCGGCATAAAACGCGCCTCACTCCCCCGTGGTGTGCCCACGAAATTCCGTCAGTTGTGAGGGCGGTGTTTTGCTGTGAAAACAATATTCAGTATACAGCAGGCGCTTTTGCTTGTCAACACACAATATCTGCCGCTCAGCCCGGCATGCAGTTTTGCAGATGGCGCAGATCGCCGCTTTCGGAAAAATCCTCCCGGTCCAGAGTGAGGCCGGGGTTATAGTAGGGGTCACGGGTGAGGTTCTCCCGGCCGAAGCGCTCGGTGAGGCGCTTTTGCTCGCCGGCAAAGCGGGCCTTTTTGGCCTTGTCCTTCTCGTCGATGCCCCGGCTCTTGCTCTCGTAGTGATACAGCTGGGCGTAGGGGGTCCAGACCACCCGCCAGCCGGCCCGCCGGGCCCGCAGGCAGAAGTCCACATCGTTGAAGGCCACGGTGAAGCCCTCGTCCAGGCCGTTCAGCGCGTCAAACACCTCGGCCCGCACCAGCAGGCAGGCGGCGGTGACGGCGGAAAAATCCTGCACGGTGGCGGCGCGGAACATGTAGCCGCCGGAGGTGCGGGGGCGGTATTTGTGGCTGTGGCCGGCGTAGCCGCCAAGGCCGGTGATGATGCCCGCGTGCTGGATGGTGTCGTCGGGGTAGTAGAGCATGGCCCCGCACATGGCCACCCCCGGGCGGCTGGCCTGCATCAGCAGTTCGGTGAGCCACTCCCGGTTGATGACCTCCACGTCGTTGTTCAAAAGCAGCAGGTAGTCGCCCTTTGCCGCCTTGCGCCCGAAGTTGTTGATGGCGGAGAAGTTGAAGCCGCCCTGGGCCTTGTACTCCACCACCCTGCAGCGGGGGTAGCCCTCGGGGCCGGTGATTTTTTTGTAGTAATCGAAGGTGGCCGCCTCTTTGGAGTTGTTCTCGATGACGATGACCTCGAAGTTGTGCCAGCTGGTCTTTTTGTAGACCGAGGAAAGGCACTTTTCCAGGTCATCGGTGTGGTCCATGTTGGGGATGAGGATGCTCACCAGCGGCTCGCCTTCAATTTCATAGTCCACCTTGTAGGTGCTGGGGTAAAGGCCGTCCCGCACCTCGCCCCGCTGGCCGGTGCGCTCCAGATGGTCCGCGATGGCCTTTTTGGCCGCCTTGGCCACATAGGGCTTGGCGGCGGTGCCGCCGCTGGTGGAGCCGCCGTGCACCCGCCAGTAATAGAGCACCTGGGGGATGTGATAAATTTGGGTGTCGTCCAGCCGGTCGGTCAGGCGCAGGAACAGGTCGTGGTCCTGGCTGCCGTCGCACTCGCTGCGCTCGCCCCCCGCCTCAAAGTACAGGCTGCGCTTGAAGGCGGAAAGATGGCAGATGTAGTTGCAGCAGACCAGATAGTCCGGGGCGAAGTCCGGCTTGAAGTGGGCCACCATGGGCCGGCGGATGCTCTTTTTGAAGAGGGCCTCGTCGCTGTAAAGGAAATCCGCGCCGCTGTCGAGAATGGCCATCTGCAGGGTGTAGATGGCGTGGGGGGCCAGGATGTCGTCGTGGTCCGCCAGGGCCAGATACTCGCCGGTGGCAAGGCCGGCCGCCGCGTTGGTGTTGGCGCTGATGCCCTTGTTCTCCACCTTGACGTACTTCACCCGGCTTGCCGCCGGGGCTATCTTTTCCGCAAAGGCCGCCCGCTGCTTCACAATTTCGCCCACATAGGCATGGGCCTCGTCGGAGGCGTCCGCAAGGCACAGCTCCCACCGGGTGCTGGTCTGGTCAAAGACGCTGGCCAAAAACTGCCGCAAAAAGGGTTCCGGCGTGTTGTAGAGCGGCACGCAGATGCTGACCAGGGGCAGGGCTGCGCCGTTCTCCCACCGGTCGGCCAGGTCCGCCCGCTGGGCCTGCAGCACCTTTTTCTTGGGCAGGTAGCGGGCCCGCTTGCCGAAGAGGCGGCGGCGGAAAAAGCCCAGCGCCCGCCGCACCATGGCGAAGAGGCCCTCGCTCTTTAAAAGGTCAAAGGCATAGCCGAACAGCTCCCGGATGCGTTTGAGTTTGAGTTTCATGGCTTGTCGCCCCCAAAAGGCCCTTATTTCAGGCCGTAGTTTTCAAAAAGCAGATTGAAGTGGCGGTTGTAGTAAGGGTCGCCGGCGGCGATCATGTCGCCGTATTTGGCGATGAACCGGGCCTTCTCCCCCTCGTAGCGGCGGGCGTTCTCGCTCAGGGTGTCCAGCCCGCGGCTCTTGCTCTCGTAGTGGTAGGCTTCGGCGTGGGGGGTGAACACGTTGGTCAGGCCCTTCTTCCAAAGCTTCAGGCACAGGTCGATGTCGTTGTAGGCCACGGCGAAGTTCTCCTCGTCCAGCCCGCCCATCCCGTCGTAAAGGGCGGCCTTGACCATCAGGCAGGCGCCGGTGACCGCCAGCAGGTTCTGAGGGGTGGCCAGCCGGTAAAGGTCGCCCGCCGAGGCCCGGGGGTGGCTCTTGTGGCTGTGGCCGGCGGTGCCGCCGATGCCAAGGAACACCCCCGCGTGCTGGATGCGGCCGTCGGGGTAGTAAAGCTTCGCGCCCACGCACCCCACGTCCGGCCGCTGGCTGAACATGAGCATCTCGGCCAGAAAGCCCTCGCTGAGCAGCTCGATATCGTTGTTCAAAAGCAGCAGCTGCTCGCCCTTGGCAAACCGGCGGGCGAAGTTGTTCACCGCCGAGAAGTTGAAGCCGCCCTCATAGGTGACCACCTGCAGCCGGGGGTACTTCTTCTTCGCCGCCTCGTAATATTCAAAGGTGGCGGGGTCGGCGGAGTTGTTCTCCGCCACGATGACCTCAAAGTTGTCGTAGCCCGCCTTGGCGCAGAGGCTGGCAAGGCAGCGGTCCAAATCGTCGATGTGGTCCTTGCTCGGGATGAGCACGCTGATGAGGGGCGTGCCGGTGAGGGCGTACTTCACCCGGTAAGCGCCGGGGCAGCCCTCGATGCGCTTCGCCGTTCCTTCCAGGCCCACCCGTTTCAGGTGGTCGTCGATGGCCTTCTCCCCCGCCGCCAGGGCGTAGGGTTTTGCCTCCATGCCGCTGGCGGTGCTGCCCGAATGGCTGCGCCAGATGTAGAGCACATAGGGGATGTGGGTCACCTTTTGGGCGTGCTCGGTGAGGCGCAGGATAATTTCAAAGTCCTGGCTGCCGTCGTACTCGCTGCGCTCGCCGCCGCCCGCCCGCTCAAAGAGCGCCCGGGAGAAGGCGGCCAGATGGGTGATGTAGTTGCAGCCCCGCAGATAGTCCGGTTCAAAGTCCGGCTTGAAGTGGTAATCCACCAGATGTTTGAGGTCCGCCGAGAGGACTATCTCATCGGAATAGACGAAATCCGCCCCGGCCAGCGCCTCCTTGGCCACCCGGTAGAGGGCGTTGGCATAGAGCACGTCGTCGTGGTCCAAAAGGGTGAGCCAGTCGCCGGTGGCGGCGGCCAGGGCCGCGTTGGTGTTGGCGGCGATGCCGCCGTTTTCTTCCAGCTTCAGGTAGCGGATGCGGCTGTCCTTTTGGGCAAACCCCTGCGCGATGCGGCCCACGTCGGAATGGGCATCGTCGGAGGCGTCCGCCAGCACCAGCTCCCAGCGCTGGTAGCTCTGGGCCAGCACGCTGTTTATCATCTGGCGCAGAAAGGGCGCGGGTGTGTTGAAAAGGGGCACGCAGACGCTGATGGTGGGCCCGGCTAAATTTTCCGCCCGCTGGGCTTTCAGCTGGCGGCGGGTGGGCAGGTCCGCCCGGTAGCGCCAGGTGTCCCGGTGCAGGGCAAGGCGGATGCGGAACTCCACCTCCCGCCAGAGGGCTTCGAGGCCCTCCTCCCGGCCCACCTGGGCGCACCACGCCGCCACCTGCTTGATGTGGGCGGGGTCCAGAAGGCGGCGGGCCATGCCGCCCACGCTGTCTTCACGGGCAACGTCGGCGGGCAGGGGGGCTTCCAGTTCTTTTTTGTCCGGCATGGGGTCGTTCTCTCCTTTGTCCCGGGCGCACAAAACAGCCAGGGGGCCTGCCTCCTGGCTGTTGCGGGGTCTCACTCGGCGTCCCGGGTGGTGTGTTTGTAGGCGGCGCACACCTCTTCGGTGGGGCCGTTCATCTTGATGCGGCCGTGCTCCAGCCAGGCCACCTTGTTGCACATGCGCTCGATCTGCTCGATGGAGTGGCTCACCAGAATCACGGTGGTGCCGCCGCTCATCAGCTTCTGCATGCGGTCCTCGCACTTTTGCTGGAACAAAAAGTCGCCCACGCTCAAAATTTCGTCGGCAATGAGGATGTCGGGCTTTGTGATGGTGGCGATGGCGAAGGCGATGCGGGCCACCATGCCGCTGGAATAGTTTTTCAGCGGCACGTCCAGAAAGTCGTGCAGTTCGCTGAACTCCACGATCTCGTCGAATTTTTCCCGGATGTACTTCGGGGTGAAGCCCAGCACCGCGCCGTTCAAAAAGATATTCTCGCGGGCGGTGAGGTCCATGTCAAAGCCGGCGCCCAGCTCGATGAGGGGGGCGATGGTGCCCCGCACCACGCAGTTGCCGGTGGTGGGCTTGTAGACGCCGCTGATGACCTTGAGCAGGGTGGATTTGCCGCTGCCGTTCAGGCCGATGAGGCCGTAGAAGTCGCCCGGCTGCACGGTGAGGCTGACGTTTTTCAGCGCGTAGAACTCGTCGAACTTCAGCTTGCCGTGGGCGATCTGCAAGAAATATTCCTTCAGGCTCTCGCTTTTTTCCTTGGCGAGGTTGAAGCGCATGGAGACGTCGTTTACCTGGATGATGGGTTCCATCGTTCGCCCTCCCTCACATGTACAGGACGAACTTGTCCTGGTTCTTTTTGAATACCAAGAGGCCGAAGGCCAGCATGGCAAGACTGCACGCCCCGCAGATGACCACCATGTTCAGGCTGAGCAGCTTGCCGTCCAGCACGGCGGCGCGGAAGGCAGTGATGTACCAGTAGATGGGGTTGAATTTGATGAGCGTCTCCAGATAGATGTTGCCGAACTGGGCCGGGTCGTAGAAGATGGCGGAGAAGTACATCAGCACGGTGGTGAACACTTCCCACAGATGGATGACGTCCCGGAAGAACACCGCCATGGTGGAGAGCACCAGACCCACCCCCAGGCTGAAGATGAACATGGTGAGGATGGGATAGACCGCCAGCAGCACCGTGGGGTGCAGGGGGCTGCCGGTGATGATCATGATGATGATGAGGGCGATGAAGCTGAAGAAATAGTTCACAAGGCCGAAGCAGGTCTTTTCCAGCGGGAACACATACTTCGGGATGTACACCTTGCGCAGCAGCATGGCGTTGGCCATCACGCTGCCCATGGCCATGGTGGTGGACTCGCGGAAGAAGGTGAACATCAGCTGGCCGATGACCAGATAGACGGGGTAGTTGGTGATGCCCTCGCCCCGGAACTGGAACAGGCTGCCGAACACCACCACCATCACGCCGCACATGAGCAGGGGGTTGAGCACGCTCCAGGCCACGCCCAGCACGCTGCGGCGGTACTTCAACTTGAAGTCCCGGCTGATGAGGTTATACAGAAGGTATCGGTAACGGAGAAAATC
This sequence comes from Candidatus Allofournierella excrementavium, assembly GCF_048526665.1. Classification (NCBI taxonomy): domain Bacteria; kingdom Bacillati; phylum Bacillota; class Clostridia; order Eubacteriales; family Oscillospiraceae; genus Allofournierella; species Candidatus Allofournierella excrementavium. Next base: position 68,941 of record NZ_DBGFPE010000004.1, on the reverse strand, counting down.
CTTGATATACAGTTTCAGCGTGTTCAAGGGGCTTACCACCTCTCAAAATACTCGAAGGTCTGGCTGGCAAAGGGGGTGTGGTGCTTGTCCTTCTCGCTGAGAAGATACTCGCACCCGCAGTCCGGCCACCGGATGCCCACGGTGGCATCGTCGTAGGGGATGCCGCCTTCGGCGGAGGGGTCGTAGTAGTCGGTGCATTTGTAGCAGAATTCCGCCGTGTCGCTGAGGACCAGAAAGCCGTGGGCAAAGCCCTGGGGCACATAGAACTGGCGCTTGTTCTCTTCGCTCAAAACAACGCCGGTCCACTTGCCGAAGGTCTCACTGTTCGGCCGGCAGTCCACCGCCACGTCGAACACTTCGCCTTTGGTCACCCGCACCAGCTTGCCCTGGGTGTGCTCTTTCTGAAAGTGCACGCCCCGCAAAACGCCCCGGGAGGAGCGGGACTGGTTATCCTGCACGAACTCGTCGGTGATGCCGGCGGCGGCGAACTCCTCTTTCTGGAAGGTCTCCATGAAATAGCCCCGCTCGTCGCCGAACACGGTGGGCTCCACGATGAGCACGCCCGGCAGTTCCGTTTTGATGAATTTGAATTTTCCCATCTTTCTTACCCCTTATTCCTCTTCGTTCTGCGCCGCGAGGGCCGCTTTGAAGCCTTCGTAGTCCCGCAGGTATTCGCTGCCGTCGTAGTGCTCGCTGGCCAGGACCAGAAGCACGCTGTCCGGCGAAAAGTCGTACATGTCCTTCCACACCATGCGGGGGATGTAGATGCCGGTGTTGGGCTTGTCCAGCGAGAAGACCTCCTCGCGGCCGCAGCCGTCGTCCACCCGCACCTTGCTTTGGCCCGCCACGTTGATGAGCACGAACTCGGTGCGGCGGTTGGCGTGCTGGCCGCGCACCACGTCCGCGTCGCTGCCGTACATATAGAACACGCGCTTTATCTCAAAGGGCACCTGCTGCGCGCCCTCCACCACGATGAGGCTGCCCCGCTCGTCGCCAAGGTCCGCGAAGGAGAGCATCCTCACCCGGTCGTAGTTGTCGTTTTTCATCATATCACGGCTCCCAGGCGTTGATGGTCTCGATCACAAAGGTCTGTTCTTCTTCGGTCATGCCGTTGTACATGGGCAGGCTGAGCACCTCGTCGGCGTAGCGCTCGGCGATGGGGTAGTCCCCCCGCTTTTTGCCAAGGTAGCGGTAGGCCTCGGACAGGTGGGGCGGGATGGGATAGTGGATGATGGTGCCGATACCCTTCTCTTTCAGATAGGCGGCCAGATCGTCCCGTCCCTTTTCCACATGGATGACGAACTGGTGCCAGGTGCTGTCCGCCCCGGGGCGCACTTCGGGCAGCCGGATGAGGGGGTGGTGCAGTTCGGCGAGATACCGCCCGGCGATGGCACGGCGCTCGGCGTCGAATTCCGGCAGGTGAGAGAGCTTCACCCGCAGCAGGCCCGCCTGCAGTTCGTCCAGGCGGGAGTTGGTGCCCACCACCTGGTTGTGATAGCGCTTTTCGCTGCCGTAGTTGCGGTAGACCCGGAACTTTTTGGCCAGGGCCTCGTCGTCGGTGACGATGCAGCCCGCGTCGCCAAAGGCGCCGCAGCCCTTGGTGGGGTAGAAGGAGAAGCATCCCACGTCGCCGAAGGTGCCCACCGTCTGGCCCTGCCAGTGGTTGCCGTGGCTCTGGGCGCAGTCCTCCACCACCTTGAGGCCGTAGCTGCGGGCGATCTCCATGATGCGGGTCATGTCGCAGGCCTGACCGAACAGGTGCACCGCCAGGATGGCCCTGGTGCGGGGGGTGATGGCGGCCTCGATCTTCTCCGCGTCGATGTTGTCGTATCGGTCCGGCTCCACGAACACCGGGGTTGCCCCGTTCATGGAGATGCCCATGACGCAGGCGATGTAGGCGTTGGAGCAGACGATGACCTCGTCGCCCCGGCCGATGCCCAGCAGACGGAAGCTGATCCACAGCGCGTCCAGCCCGCTGGCAAGGCCCACACAGTATTTGGCGCCGATGTATTCGGCCCACTCGGCTTCAAACTGCTCCACCTCGCGGCCCAGAATGTACCAGCCGCTGCGCAGCACTTCCAGGGCTTTCGCCTCGTACTCGGCGGCGTGCAGGCTGTATTGACGGCCCAGATCGTTGGGCAGGATGTTCATCTTGGTCCCTTGCCTTTCTGCGGCGGCAGCCGCACAAAAAATACCAACTTATATTTTACCCTATCCCGTGTCAAAACGCAACAAAAAGCCGCCCGCCGGGCGGCAAAAGGGCCCCGCCGGCGCAACGCCGCGGCGGGGCCGCTGTGGTTTTGTTAAAGGTCAGTCCCGGCTGGGGGGCTTGGTCTGGCTGCGGGGAGAGGCCTTGTCCGTCTCCTTCTCCCAGGGGGGCGGCTCGGCGGGCAGAGGTTTGCGGGTGATGATCTCCCACTGGGCGGGGCCGGTGGCGGCGGGCTTCTTTTTGCCCGCTTTGCGCCACAGCCGTATGCCCAGCACCAGCGCCATCACCGCGGCGGTAGCGGCCACAGCGATGCCCACGGGGTCCTTCTCCGGCTGGAGGGAGGAGGCGGGCACATAGGTGCTGGCGGCCAGCACCTCGTCGATGCCGCTCACCGAAAGCTGGGCCGAGCCCAGCTCTGAGGGCTGGTAGTCGTTCTCCGGCAGGCTGTAGGTCACGCTGGCGGCAAAGGGCTGGCCCAGCACGTACTGGTCGGGGATCTGGTAGTCCACGGTGATGCCGTCGGTGGAGAGGTTTTTGTTCAGCAGCGCGGTGGCGCTTTTGGGCTGCACCAGGGCGTTGCCCAGCGCCTCGCCGCCGCCCACCACCGGCACCTGGAAGGCCTCGTCCGGGGCGGGGATCTCCACCCGGGAGAAGTTCTCGAAGGCGTAGTCCAGAATGGCGCAGGCGTCCCGGAACTTGTCCTCCAGCTGCTGGCACTTCAGCTCCACCGAAATGAGGCGGATGCCGTTCTGCTCGGCGTAGTTCACGAAGGTGGTGAGGGCCTGATCGTGGAAGCCGTTCTTGGAGCCCTTGGCGTAGGTGCGGTAATAGTCGCCGGAAATGCGCATCCAGTCGGTGCAGTGGAACACCCGCTGCTGGGGCTGCTTGTTGGTGGCCTCCATGGTCCAGGGGTCGGTGCGGCAGAAGATCTCCTCAAAGCCCGGCACCGTGAGGGCCCACCGGGTGATGATGGCCATGTCCCGGGCGGTGGTGTAGTGCTCGTCGTCGTGCAGGCCGTGGGGGTTCATATAGTGGGTGTTGGCAAGGCCCAGTTCGGCGGCCTTGGCGTTCATGGCGTCCACGCCGCCCTGGATGGTGCCGCCGATGTACTCGGCCAGCACGTTCGCGCCGTCGTTGGCGCTCTCCAGCTGGGTGCCGTAGAGCACGTCCTCCAGGCGCACCACCTCCCCCTCCTGCAGGGCGATGTGGGAGGAACCGTATTCCAGCTGGTGCACCGCGTCGTAGCTCACGGTGAGCTGGGTGTCCAGTTCGCCCTGGGCCTTTTCCAGCGTCAGGGCCATGGTCATGATCTTGGTGATGGAGGCGGGATAGAGCACCTCGTCGGCGTTCTTTTCCATGATGACCTGACCGGTGTCGGCGTCCATCACGATGTAAGCCTCGCAGCTCACGGACGGCCCCTGGTAGGCCAGCGTCGCGGGCGCGAAGAGGGCGGCGGCCAGCGCCGCCGCGCAGAGTGCGGTGAAGAATTTTTTCAAGCCCAACGTCCCTTTGCTTTTCAGAATATCCGAAACCGCGCCCGCAAAAGCGGGGCACGGGCATGTTCTGAAATATTATACATAAATTTTACTGTGCGGCACAAGGCCTGCACAAAATTTCCACAATTTGTTTAAAAAACGAGGGGGACGGTGGTATAATGGGGTGGATATGGCAGGAAAAGAGGCGGCCCCGCATGGAACAGAAAAGCATCCGCGAACAAAAGCGCGAAGCGCGGGCCGAAGCCCGTGCCCGCCTTGCGGGCTGCACGCCGGAGGACACGGCCCGCTGGGGCGAGGCCATGTTCGAATACCTGCGGGTGCTGCCGGTATGGAACACCGCCCGCACGGTGATGTGCTTTGTGAGCACCCCCTCGGAGCCGGACACCCGGCCCCTTCTGCAGGCGGCGCTGCGCCAGGGCCGCGCCCTCTGCCTGCCCCGCCAGTGCGAGGCGGGCTGGATGGAGGCCCACCGGGTGGCGGCGCTGTTCGCTTTGCGGCCCGGCCCCCACGGCATCCTGGAGCCGCCCTGCACCCTGCCGGTGGTGGACCCGGCGGCCATCGACCTCATCGTGGCCCCCTGCCTGGCCGCCGCGCCCAGCGGCGTGCGTCTTGGCCACGGCGGCGGCTTTTACGACCGGTTTTTCGCCCGCAGCGGGGCGGCGCGGGTGGTTTTCTGCCCGTCGGCGGCGGTGTTTTCCCGCCTGCCCGCCGACGAATTCGACCTGCCTGCCGACCTTGTCATCACCGAGCGGGGCATCCTTTGAACGCAAAACGGTCCCCGGAGCAAACGCGCTCCGGGGGCCGTTTTTTCATTCTGTGAGCACCGGCTGCAGCTGGCGGCCCCGCATGGCGCACTCCAGCGTGTCGCCGATGAGGGAGTAGTCGCTTTGCAGGCTGGCGGGCTTTTTCAGCCAGTCGTCCTGGGCGAAGGGCACCAGATAGAAGTTCTTGCGGTTGATGAGCCGGGCCAGGTTCTCCATGCTGGCGGCCAGCCCGTCGTTGGTGCTCACCGCCAGCACCAGCGGCTTTGCCCCCCGCAGCATGCTCTTGGCCCCCAGGGTCACCGGCGTGTCGCTGATGCCGGCGGCCAGCTTTGCCAGGGTGGCCCCGGTGCAGGGGGCGATGACCATTGCGTCCGCCATGTTCTGCGGGCCCAGGGGCTCCGCGCCCTGCAGCGTCTCGATGGGCTTGCGGCCGGTGACGGCCTCCACCTTTTTCTTCCAGCTTTCCGCCGTGCCGAAGCGGGTGTCCAGCCCGGCGGCGTTGAAGCTCATCAGCGGCAGCACCTCCACCCCGCTGCGCACCATGGCCTCCATCACGCCCAGCGTCTTTTCAAAGGTGCAGAAACTGCCGCACATCGCCCACACCACGCGCTTTTTCTCCATCAAATCCCCTCTCCCCTTTCTCTCAGCATGGCAAGCACCGCCTGGGCCACGAACTGGCCCGCCGTCACCGGCGCGCACCGGGCGGGCAGGCTGAGGGCGTGGATGGCCCGCACCCCCAGCTCCTTCGCCGCCTCAAAATCGGTGCCGCCGGGCAGGCTGGCCAGGTCGATGACCAGCGCGTCCTTCGGCAGCTGTTTCAACCGCTGTGCCCCCAGCACCGGGGCGGGCACCGTGTTCACCGCCACGTCGGTGCTCTCCAGCAGGCCGTCCACCGCCTCCATGGGCGCGGCGGCCAGTCCCTGGCTCATGGCCAGCGCCCGCTGGCCGGGGCTGCGGGCCGCCACCGTGACGCGGGCCCCCAGCGCCGCCAGCCGCACCGCCAGCGCCTGACCGCACCGCCCGTAGCCCAGCACCAGCACGGCGCTGCCCCAGACAGTGCGCCGCCGGTTCTGCAAAATGAGGCCGATGCACCCCTCCGCCGTGGGGATGGCGTTCAGGCGCGCCAGCTCCTCCCGCCCCAGATAGTCCGCAAGTTCGATGCCCGCGGCGGCGGCCGCCGCCTTTGCCCCGTCGCTCACCCGGCCGCCGAAGGCCGCAGTGCCGGGCCTTGCCTTTTTCAGCAGCTGCTCCAGCGCCGCCCCGTCCGCCGCCAGCGGCATGGGCAGCAGCACCCAGTTTGCCCGGGGCAGCCCCTCCGGGCCGCACACTTCGAATCCCTTTTCCCCCAGGTAGTCCGCCGCCGCCTTCTGACGGGCGTCCTCGCCGATCACCGCGAACACCCCGGGCCGTTTTTGTTCCATCGCCCTTCCCCCCTCGCACCGGGCGCGGGCATTTGTGCGCCCGGGCCGTTCTTGTGCCGATTTGACCCATGGTATGCGCCGCAAAGCGCAAAAGTGAACGCCGGACCGGCCTTTCGGCCCCTTTGGCCCCCTTTTGCGCCGGAGGGCAAAATCCCGAAAAAAGGCCCCTGCGCGGGGGCCGAAAAGGACAATTTGCAAAAACAGCGGCATTTTTTGCCTTTTGAGTGTTTATTTCGCCGCAAAAAAATTATATAATGGAAAGCAGGATAACACTTTTCTCCGGCAACGGGCGGAGCGCGCTTCGCCCCATTACGTTTTTGAGGTGACCCAAATGAGCTACATCGGCGGTTACAACCCCGGGCTTCTCCGGGGCGTGAAACACCTGCATTTCATCGGCATCGGCGGCAGCGGCATGTATCCGCTGGTGCAGATCCTCAATTCCCGCGGCTACGAGATCAGCGGCAGCGACGTGAACGAAGGCTCCATCATCGACGCGGAGCGCGCCCTGGGCATCACCGTGTACATGGGCCACGACCCGCAGAACGTGGTCGGGGCGGACATGGTGATCTACTCGGCGGCCATCCACGACGACAACCCCGAGCTGCAGGAGGCGGACGCCCGGGGCATCCCCACCCTGGAACGCAGCGTGCTGCTGGGCTATGTGAGCCGGCTGTACCCCCACAGCGTGTGCGTGGCGGGCACCCACGGCAAGACCACCACCACCTGCATGATTACCACCATGCTGGAACTGGCGGGCCGGGACCCTGCGGCGGTCATCGGCGGCAAGCTGCCCCTCATCGGCGGCTACGGCAAGGCCGGCACCGGCAGCTGCATCGTGGTGGAGGCCTGCGAGTATGCCGAGACCTTCCTGCGGCTGACCCCCCACATCGCGGTGCTCCTGAACATCGACAACGACCATCTGGACTACTACGGCACCATGGGCCAGCTGAAGCTGGCCTTCAAGAAGTTCGCGCTGATGGCCACCAACACCATCGTGGCCAACGCCGACGACGAGGGCGTCATCCAGGTCATCAACAGCATCGACCGCAACGTGCGCACCTTCGGCATCCAGAAATCGGCGGACTACCGGGCCACGAACATCCGGGAGTATAAGCCCGGTTTCTATGAGTTCGACGTGCTGGAGTGGGACAACTACTACGCTCACCTGTGCCTTTCCACCCCGGGCTACCACAACATCTACAACGCGCTGGCCATGGTCAGCTGCGCCCGGGCGCTGGGCCTGGAGGCCAGCGCCGCCGAGGCGGCGGCCCGCAGCTTCTCGGGCGCCGGGCGGCGGTTTGAAGTGCTGGGCGAGGTGAACGGCGTGACCATCGTGGACGACTACGCCCACCATCCCACCGAAGTGGCCGCCACCCTGGCCACCGCCAAGGAGCTGGGCTTCAAGCGGGTGTGGGCGGTGGACCAGCCCTTCACCTACAGCCGCACCCGGGCCTTGCTGCACGAGTTCGCCGAGGTGCTTTCCGCCGCCGACCGGGTGGTGCTGACCCCCATCATGGGCAGCCGCGAGGTGGACGACGGCAGCGTGAAGAGCGAGGATCTTGCCGCGCTGATCCCCGGCTGTGTGACGGTGGCGGGTCTCAAGGAGGCCGCCGACTACATCAAGGCCAACGCCGAGCCGGGCGACCTGGTGCTGACGCTGGGCTGCGGCGACGTTTACAAAGCCGCCCGCATGATGCTGCAATAAAAACGAACAAAAGACCCGCCGGGCGGCCTGCCCGGCGGGTCTTTTTTTGCTTTTTCAGGTGGTGCGCAGGCCCACGCTGATGCCCAGCGCCTGATCCACCTTCTGCTGGGCCTCCGGCGGCAGCGCGCCGGTCTTTTCCCGCAGGCGGCGCTTGTCCAGCGTGCGGATCTGCTCCAGCAAAACGATGGAATCCCGCGTCAGGCCGCAGGTGGACGCCGGCAGAGCGATGTGGGTGGGCAGGCGGGTCTTGTCCTGCTTGGAGGTGATGGCCGCGGCGATCACCGTGGGGCTGTGGCGGTTGCCCACGTCGTTCTGCAAAATGAGCACCGGGCGCACGCCCCCCTGCTCCGAGCCCACCACCGGGCTGAGGTCTGCGTAAAACACTTCGCCTCTGTGTACTTCCATGTAACTCTACCCTCCGATGTCCGCCGCCTCACAAAGGCGGCGATGGCTGCCCCCGCTTTAAAATGCGGGGCCTCGGTGGTAGTATGCCCGGCACAGCCGGAGTTTAATCAGCCCTTTTCCAGCACGGTGAAGGCGGCGGCAAGGCCCCCCTCGTGGCTCAGGGAGAGGCTGACGTGCAGCCCGTTTTCGGCCATATGGGCCGCCGCCGCCCCTTTCAGCGCGTAATAAGGCGCGCCGCTCTCGGCCCGCAGCACCTGGATGTCCGCCAGGGCAAAGCCGCCCAGGCCTTTGCCGCAGGCCTTCAGAAAGGCCTCCTTGGCGGCAAAGTTCGCCGCCGCGCTGGCCGCCCGCCGGGCCGGGGCGAGCTTTTCCAGAAAGGCCCGCTCTTCCTCGCCGAACACCCGCTGCCAGAACGCCTCGCTGCCCAGGCTCTTTTCCATCCGCCCGATGCGCACCACATCCACGCCCACGCCGAAGATCATCTTTCTCGCCTCCTTTTCCTATTAGAACATATTTTCGTCGTCTGCGCAATCGGTATGCTTGTCCCACGCGGCGCGGCCATGCTATAATAGGCTTAAAAAGAGGCGTTCGCCTTAAAAGTAGGGTCTTTTCATGTCAGCGCGCCGAAAACTGGTTGCCGTCACCCTTGCCGCCCTGCTGGCGCTGACCGCCGGCTGCTCCGGCGCGTCCCAGCAACCCCCGGCCGCCCCCACGCCCGACCCCCTGGAGCAGGCGCTCGAGGGGCTGCCGGACTTGAGGGAAGAGCTGCAAAAGCGGGAGGACGCCTCGTCCGCCGTCCCGCCCGCCGCCGAGGACGAATCTCTCTTTGTTATCCCGGACACAGAGCCCTCCTTCGACTGGCTGCGCACCCCCACGCCCACCGCGGCGCCCACGCCCGCGCCGACTCCGGCGCCCACCCCCGTTCCCACCCCGGAACCCGTGTCGCCGGACAGCACCTTTTTCCCGGACCTGGCCCTCTTTTTGGGTCGGGAACCGGACACCAGCGAGAGCCGGCGGAACGGGTGGTATATGGCGTTCGGCAAGATCCCGATCGAGCAGGGGGAGATCGCCTTTGCGGAATTCACGGAACTTTTGCAAAACGACCGCTACCAGCTGGAGCTGACGAACACCTTTGTGGGCAACCACACCGACACTGTCTATTCAGACAGTTTTGACTTCACTTACATTGGCACGAACCCGGACGTCACCCAGGCGCACAACATCTCCAAGACCGAGTATTACAATGTACACCTTTTCCTTCTCTGCTCCAACAACACGGGCAACGCTTCCCTCTGCATCCACTACAGCAGCGCGTTCACCCTGGAGGACCCGGGCGTATACACCACCGCCGACATCCCGGCCAGTTCGTCGGGCGGCGGCTCCGGCGGTTCCGGCGGTTCCGGCGGCGACTGGGACCCCAACATCCCGGAATTTGCCCGGCAGGACTGCCTGACCTGCGGCGGCTCGGGTGACTGCGGCAGTTGCGGCGGCTACGGCTACACCTACAACGACGGCATCAAGTCCAGCTGCGGCCGCTGCCGCGGCTCGGGCGACTGCTCCGCCTGCGGCGGTTCCGGCAAACGATGAGCCTCCCGGCGAAAGCAGTTTGAACCTTTTGCCGCCGCGGCGCTTGCAAAACGGCGGCGGGTGTGCTATGATTGGCTTTGTAAACGCGCTGACGAAGGAAAGTAGCGCCGTTTTCCCGGCACAGAGAGGGGCCTCCCGGCTGCAAGGGCCCTGCGGCGGAAACGGAGGTGAAGTTCCCTTCCGAGCGGCTCTGCTGAACCCGCAGGCAGTAGGCAGAGACGGGCTTCTCCCCCGTTACCGGGAGTTTGAGTGTTTGCTCAACGAGCAAAAAACCGGGTGGTACCGCGGAGCGTTTGACCGGCTTCGTCCCTGTGAAAACACGGGGGCGTGGCCGTTTTTTTCTGCCCCGAAAGGAGGAAGCGCTGCAATGGAGACATCCCGCAAACGGCAGCTTTTCGCCGCCCTGTGGTGCCTTTTGTGCGCCGCGGCGGCGCTGGCCGTCTGCTCCCGCTCGTCGCCCCTCCACCCCACCAACGACTGGGGCGACGCCAACATCTACTTCACCATCGGCCGGGGCATGCTGGAAGGGCTGGTGCCCTACCGGGACCTGTTGGACCACAAGGGCCCGCTGCTCTACTTTCTCCACGCGGCGGCGGCGCTGGTGAGCGATTCCAGCTTCTTCGGTGTCTGGCTGTGGGAGGTGGCGGCGGGGGCTGCCTTTTTGTGGTTCAGCCTGAAAAGCGTGTCCCTCTTCTGCCCGGAGCACCTCAGCCTTCTGACGGTGCCCCTTGTGGCGGGCGCGGTCTATTCCAGCCCCGCCTTCGCCCAGGGCGACAGCGCCGAGGAGCTGTGCCTGCCGCTGCTGGCCTTCTCCCTGTGGTGCCTGCTGCGGGCCTTCAAGGCGGAAGGCGCGGTGCGGCCCGGCCTCTGGCCGGTGTTTGCCAACGGTCTTGCGGCGGGGGCGGTGTTCTGGGTGAAATACACCCTGCTGGGGCTGCACTTCGCCTGGATGGCCTGCCTTGCCTTCTGGCTGTGGCTGGGGGAGAAGTCCTTTTCCTCCGCCCTCAAGGCCTGCGGGGCCTTTCTTGGCGGCATGGCCGCGGTGAGCGTGCCGGTGCTGGCGTATTTTGCCTTCCATAACAGTCTGGGCAACTTGTTCGGGACCTATTTCGTCACCAACTTCACCTCCTATTCCGACGCGCCCGCCGGGCTTACCGTTCCCTTTTACAACATGGCGGTGAGCGGGCTTTCCACCCTCACCTCGAACCCGGTGTGGATGGGCCTTGCCCTCTTGGGCGGCGCATGGCTGCTCTTCGCGCCCCGGCTGCTCACCGGCGCCGGGCGGGCCGCCCTGGCGGCGATGGCCTTTTTCACCGCCTTCTTCATCTGGTGCGGCTCCATGGGCTGGCCCTACTACGGGCTGCCTCTGGCGGTGTTCGCCCCTCTGGGCTTTGTGCCCCTTCTCAGCCTTTTGCGGCGGCTGCCCCTGCGCTTTGAGGCCCCGCGGCTCGTCGCCGCCGGGTGCGCGGTGTGTCTGGCCGCCTCACTGGCGCTGGAGGCGCTGGCCAGCCCCAACGTGAGCTTCATGGCCCTCAAAAAAGAGGATCTGGTGCAGACGAAGTTTGCCGCCATCATCAAGGCCGAGGGCGGCGAGAGCCTGCTCAACTACGGCTTTCTGGACGGAGGGTTTTATCTTTCCAGCGGCATCCTGCCCTCCTGCCGTTTCTTCTGCCGCACGAACCTTTCCAACTGGGAAGAACTGGAGCAGCCGGTGCGCCGGATGGTGGCCGAAAACGCCTTCGACTTCATCGTGACCCGGGAGGAAGGCGCCCTCTACGAGATGGAGGGCTACGAGCTGGTGTGCACCGAGTACCAGGAGTACGACGGCGTTTTGCAGCCTTACAGCCTGTTCCGCGCAAAGGGCTGAGCTCTTTCGCGGTGACCATAGACACAACAAACTTTCCGAGAGGAGATAGGATTTATGAAAGAGGCATTGGAACAGATCCGCCAGCAGGCGGACCAGCTGATCGCCGCCGCCGACAGTGAGAAGGCGGCGGACGAACTGCGGGTGCGCTTTTTGGGCAAGAAAGGCGAGCTCACCGGCATCCTGAAGCAGATGGGCAAGCTTTCCGCCGAGGAGCGCCCGGTGGTGGGCGCGCTGGCCAACCAGGTGCGGGAAGAGATCGACGCGCGCATCCGCGCCCGGATGAAGGAGCTGGCGGACGCCGCCCTCACCGCCCGCCTTGCCGGCGAGACCATCGACGTGACCCTGCCGGGCAAGCGCCCGGAGCAGGGCGGCCTGCACCCCTTCCATCTGGTGCTGAACGACTTCAAGGACATCTTCCTTGGCATGGGCTTTGACGTGGTGGGCGGCCCCGAGGTGGAGCTGGACCACTACAACTTCGAGATGCTCACCATCCCCAAGACCCACCCCGCCCGCGACACCCAGGACACCTTCTACATCACCGAGAACATCCTGCTGCGCACCCAGACCAGCGGCATGCAGATCCGCACGATGGAAAAGCGCAAGCCTCCCATCCGCATCATCGCCCCCGGCCGGGTGTACCGCTCCGACGCGGTGGACGCCACCCACAGCCCCATCTTCCACCAGATCGAGGGCCTCGTTGTGGACGAGGGCATCACCTTCAGCGACCTGAAGGGCACGCTGGAAGTGTTCATCAAAAAGCTCTACGGCCCCGACACCAAGGTGCGGTTCCGCCCCCATCACTTCCCCTACACCGAGCCCAGCGCCGAGATGGACATGAGCTGCTTCAAGTGCGGCGGCAAGGGCTGCTCCATGTGCAAGGGCGAAGGCTGGATCGAGATCCTGGGCTGCGGCATGGTGCACCCCAAGGTGCTGGAAAACTGCGGCATCGACTCGGAGAAATACACCGGCTACGCCTTCGGCATCGGCCTTGAGCGCGTGGTCATGATGCGCTACGGCATCGACGACATGCGCCTTCTGTACGAAAACGACCTGCGCTTCTTAAAGCAGTTTAACTGAGAACAAGGGGGACGACACCAATGGTATTACCCATGAACTGGGCGAAGGAATTCGCCGATTTTGACTGCTCCGCCAAAGAGATGGCCGACCGGCTCACCATGACCGGCAGCAAGGTGGAGTGCTATGAAAACGCCGCCGACGCGGTGGAGAACGTGGTCATCGGCCGCATCGAGTCCATCGTGCCTCATCCGGACTCCGACCACATGGTCGTCTGCCAGGTGGAAGTGGGCCAGAATGCGCCGCTGCAGATCGTCACCGGCGCGGCCAACCTCAAGGTGGGCGACCTTGTGCCCGTGGCGCTGGACGGCTCGAAGCTCCCCGGCGGCGTGGAGATCAAAACGGGCGTGCTGCGGGGCGTGGAGAGCTGCGGCATGCTGTGCAGCCTGGGCGAGCTGGGCCTGACCACCCACGACTTCCCCTACGCCATCGAGAACGGCATCCTGGTGCTGGACGAGCGGGATTACCCCGACGGCATGCCCGCTCCCGGCACCCCCGCTGTGGAGGCTCTGGGCATGGACGACGTGGTCTTTGAGTTCGAGATCACCCCCAACCGCCCCGACTGCCTTGCGGTGCGGGAGCTGGGCCGCGAGTGCGCCGCCACCTTCGGCGTGCCCTTCAAGGACCACACCCCCACTGTGAAGCCCGGCCACGGCAACGTGAACGACCTGCTCAAGGTGGACATCGAGAACAGCGAGCTGTGCATGCGCTACTGCGGCGCGGTGGTGGAGAACGTGCGCGTTGCCCCCAGCCCCAAGTGGATGCGGGACCGGCTGCGGGCCTGCGGCGTGCGCCCCATCAACAATCTGGTGGACATCACCAACTATGTGATGCTGGAGTACGGCCAGCCCATGCACTGCTTCGACCACAAGTATGTGAATGGCCAGCACATCCATGTGCGCAACGCAAAACCCGGCGAGCACATCGTCACCCTGGACGGCGTGGACCGCGCCCTCAGTGAGGAGATGCTGGTCATCGCCGACGACGCGGGCCCCATCGGCGTGGCCGGCGTGATGGGCGGCGAGTACAGCGGCACCTACGAGCACACCACCACCGTGGTGTTCGAGAGCGCCATGTTCTACGGCCCCTCCATCCGCACCACCGCCAAGAAGCTGGGCCTGCAGACCGAGGCCTCCGCCAAGTACTCCAAGGGGCTTGACCCCAACACCTGCGCCCCGGCCCTGGCCCGCGCGCTGGAGCTGGTGCAGCTGCTGGACGCCGGCGACGTGGTGGACGGCGTGGTGGACATCTACCCCGCGCCCCGCACCGAGAACCATGTGCCCCTGCGCCCCGAGGTCATCAACCGCCTGCTGGGCACCAGCCTCTCCCGCCAGGAGATGGTGGACATCCTGCTGCCCCTGGGCTTCCGCCTGGAGGGCGACGTGGTGGTCTGCCCCACCCTGCGCGACGACGTGAAACGGGACTGCGACCTGGCCGAGGAAGTGGCCCGGTATGTGGGCTACAACAAGATGCCCAGCACCCTGATGAAGGGCGTGGCCGAGGCCCGGCCCACCCCGCGCCAGAGCTTTGACGAAAAGCTCACCCGCACCCTGGCCGGCTACGGCCTGTGGGAGTGCGAGAACTTCAGCTTTTACAGCGCCAAGTGCTTCGACGCCATCCACCTGCCGGAGAACGACCCCCTGCGCAACGCGGTGGTCATCTCCAACCCCCTGGGCGAGGACACCAGCATCATGCGCACCACCGCCCTGCCCAGCGTGATGGACGTGGTGGCCCGCAACTTCAGCGCCCGCGCCGCCGAGTGCGCGGTGTTCGAGCAGGCCACCGAGTATCTGCCCAGCCCCCTGGCCGACGAAGTGGCGGACAACGACTTCAACGACTACCCCGCCCTGTGCAAGAAGCTGGCCGCCGAGGGCAAGACCCCCAGCGACCTTTTGCCCACCGAGGTGCAGAAGCTCATTCTGGCGGCCTACGGCCCCCAGTGGGACTATCTGGCCATGAAGGGCGTGGTGGAGGGCCTGCTGGCCACCGCCGGCATCAAGGACTTCACCGTGGAGCGCAACGCCGAGGGCGCTGCCTTCCATCCCGGCCGCGCCGCCGACATCTTCGTGAAGGGCGAAAAGGTGGGCACCGTGGGCGAAGTTCACCCCACCGTCTGCGCGGGCTACGGCGTGAAGGCCCGGGTGGTGGCCGCCGACCTGAACCTCGACAAGCTCTTCGAGCTGCGGGGCGGTGAGCCTCAGTTTGCGCCGCTGCCCAAGCACCCCGCCACCAGCCGCGACCTGGCCCTGGTGGCCGACGAGGCCGCTCCCGCCGCCGCGCTGGCCGGGTGCATCAAGGCGAACGCCGGCGAGCATCTGGAGAGCCTGACCCTCTTTGACGTGTACACCGGCGAGAAGGTGGGCGAGGGCAAGAAGAGCCTGGCCTACAATCTGGTGTTCCGCGCCGCGGACCGCACCCTCACCGACGAAGAGGTGGACGGCGCCATCAGCCGGGTGCTGAAGGCCCTGGGCGAGATGGGCGTGACCCTGCGCAGCTGAGCAGTTTTGAGCACAATTAACAAAAGTGTCACGCTTTTGTAGTGTTCCCCTGCTTGCAATCGGGGAGATTATCCTGTATACTATTGCATATAAACTACTGCCTTGGTAAAGGGGGGCTTCGAGATGTCTGATCCTACCGCTGTATTCTCCATCTACGACGAGCGCGACCGCGAGATCCGCGCCGTGGTGCAGGAGGTGTACGACGCACTGAAGGAAAAGGGATACAACCCCATCAACCAACTGGTGGGCTACATCCTCTCGGAGGACCCCACCTACATCACCACCTACAAGAACGCCCGCTCTCTCATCCGCAAGGTGGACCGAGATGACCTCTTGCAGGCGCTGGTGCGCAATTACGTGAATCCCTGATCTTTCAAGGGGGCTCCGCCGGGCGGCGGGGCCCCTTTTCTTGCGTTCTCTGCGCCCCGGCTCATTTGCAAAGGCCGGGGCTTTTTGCTATACTGATGCGTGTATCCTGAACCATGAAAGGGGGCGGCCGCATGGCGCCGATCCGGGTGCTTCACTGCGTGGCGGGCCTGGGCCACGGAGGCTACGAGAGCCTCATCATGAACCTCTACCGCAACATCGACCGGGAGAAGGTGCAGTTCGACTTCGTCTCCTCCTTCCCCGGCGTGTACGAGCCGGAGATCGAGGCCCTGGGCGGGCGCATCCACCGCATCCCCTTCATCACCCAGAAGGGCCCCTTCGTCTACACCGCCGCCCTGGACAGGGTGCTGCGCGCCGAGCCACGCTATCCCATCGTCCACTCCCACATGGACAAGTTCAGCGGCCTTGTGATGAAGCGGGCGGCGAAGGCGGGCATCCCGGTGCGCATCGCCCACAGCCACAACACCAAGAACGAGGGCGGGCTTGCCTTCCAGCTGGTGAAGGACCACTACGGCCGGATGGTGCTGCCCTGGGCCACCGATCTGTTCGCCTGCAGCAAGGCCGCCGCCGACTGGATGTTCGGCGAAAAGGCCGCCGAGGCGCGCATCCTCTTCAACGGGGTGCAGCCGGAGGACTTTGCCCCCAGCGCCGAGGCCCGAAGCCACATCTGCGCCGAGCTGGGCCTTGCCGAGAGCACCTTTGTGGCCGGGCATGTGGGCCGGTTCACCGAGCAAAAAAACCACGCCTTCCTTTTGGAGATTTTCGCCGCTCTCCACGCCCGCCGGCCGGACAGCGCCCTGCTGCTGGCGGGGGACGGCCCCCTGCGGCCCAAGATGGCCGAGACCGCCCGCAGGCTGGGCCTTGAGAGCGCGGTGCGCTTTCTGGGCCCCCGGCAGGACGTGCCTGCGCTGCTCTCCGCCATGGACTGCTTCATCTTCCCCTCCCACCACGAGGGCCTGCCGGTGACGCTGGTGGAGGCCCAGGCGGCGGGGCTGCCGGTGGCCGCCAGCAGCGCCATCACCGACGAGGTGTGCATCACCCCGCTGGTGCGGCGGCTGGGGCTGGACGAGGCCGCCGACACCTGGGCCGCCGCGGCGCTGGAGCTGGCGGAAGGCGGTTTTGCCGCCCGCAGCTGCCCCGCCGGGGCCATCCGCGGGGCGGGCTATGACATTGCGGACACCGCCCGCTGGCTGGAGGAGTTCTATCTCGCCCGCGCCGCGGGCAGCGAGGAGTGAAACACATGGAGCGACCGCTCATCACGGTGATCGTGCTGGTCTACAACGCGGGGGACTATCTGGGCCCCTGCCTGGAGAGCATCTCCCGCCAGACGATGACCGACTTTGAACTGCTGCTGGTGGACAACGGCAGCACCGACGGCTCGGGCGAGGCCTGCGACGCCTTTGCCCTGGCGGAGCCCCGCTGCCGAGTCATCCATCAGGAGAACCTGGGCATCATCGGCGGCCGGGGCGCGGGCGTGCGCGCCGCCCGGGGCGAGTATCTGGCCTTTGTGGATTCCGACGACCTGCTCCACCGGCGGATGCTGGAAGTGCTGGCGGAAAGCTGCCGCTCCACCGGCCTGCCGGTGGCCTGCTGCCGCTTTCTGCCCTTTTTGGGCGAGCAGCCCCCCGAGGTGCCGGACGAGCCGGGCCAGCGGCTGCGCTTTGAGGCCCCCCGCCAGCTGGACGCGCTGCTCCACGACAAGCGGGTGGAATACAGCCTGTGCAACAAGCTCTACCACCGGGGTCTGTTCGAGGGGTTCGACTTCTCCTCCCCCGTCATCTACAACGAGGACCTCTATCTCAACTGGCACATCCTGCAGCGGGTGAAGGGCATGGCCTTTGTGGACCTGGTGGGCTATTTCTACCGCCAGCACGCGGCCTCCACCACCCACCGGCCCCTGAACCGCCGTGCGCTGGAAGACCAGCTGTTCGTGGCCTCCACCATCCTGACCGAGGCGGAGGGCGGCGTGCTGGAGCCCTCGGTGCGGGCCTTCTATTACGAAAAACTTTTGTATCTGGACAGCATGATCCTGCGGCAGGAGAACGCCCGGGATTTCTGCGCCGACCACCGCCGCCTGCGCGGCCAGCTGCGCGGCGGGCTGGCCCAGGCGCTGGCCCTGCCCCGCCTGCCCGCTAAAATGAAGGCCGTGGCGCTGGTGGCCTGCCTGCCGGGGCCTTTCTACCGCTGGCTGTGCCGCCTGCTGCTCACCGACCGCCGCTGATTTTCAAAGCCGCCCGTCTTCCGGGCGAGGTGTTTTGTATGAAACTGCTCTTTATTCTGGACACCGTGGAGTTCCCTCTGGCCCCCACCCCCGCGCTGGCGCGCCGGGCGGCGGGCCTGCTGGCGCAGCGGGGCCACACCGTTCATCTTCTGGAACTGTGGGACGGGCGCACCCCGCCCCCCGCCGAGCCGGGATGTGAAAGCCACCTGCTGGCCTTTGGCGACGAGCGGCGGATGAACGAGGCGCTGGAGTTCGGCCGCGCCGGGGGCACGCCGGTGCCCCTGCGCCTTGCCCGCCTTGCCGCAAAGCCCGACGCGGCGCTGGCGGCGGTGCGGCAGATTGCCCTGAAGCGCCCCCGCCGCCTTGTGGCCGCCCGCAGCGCCATCGAGCGGCTGGACGCGGCCGAGGGCTTTGACGCCGCGGTGGCGGTGGCCGCCCCCTACGCGGGCAGCTTCGCTTTGGCCGAGGCCGCCGTGGCCTGCACCAAGATCGACTGGCAGATGGACCCCTACGCGGCCAACGCCAGCTATTCCGCCCCCGGGGCCTGGGACCGGGAACGGCAGCTGGCGGACGCCATGGACAAGCTGCTGGTGGCCCCTGCCATGGCCCGTTACTACGCCCCTGGCGCGCCGCTGGCGGACTTTGCCGGGCGGATGCAGGTGCTGGACTTTCCCAGCCTTGTGCCCCCCGCCCCCGCCGCGGCGGCGGTGAAGAGCGAGGCCGGGCGGCGGCGGTGCGTCTTTGTGGGCAGCCTCTACCCCGCCCTGCGCACCCCCCACTACGCCCTGGAGCTGTTCCGGGCGCTGAACGACCCCGGCTGGGAGCTGGTGTTCGTGGGCGGCGGCTGGGACAACTACCCCGCCGGCCTGCCCGAGGCCTGCCGGGCCGTTCTGGGCGAGCGGCTGGTCATCACCGGCCCGCTGCCCAGAGAGAAGGCGGAGGGCTATCTGGCGGGCGCGGACGTGCTGCTGAGCCTGGGCAACGACCTGGACAACCAGGTGCCCAGCAAGCTGTTCGAGTACTTCGCCGCCGGCAAGCCGGTGCTGCATCTGGCAAAGCGGGCGGACGACCCCTGCCTTTCCTATTTCGACCGCTGGCCTTTGGCCCTTTGCCTTTTCGAGAGCGAGGGCACGGGCGCGGATGTGACGGCGCGGCTGGGCCGCTTTCTGGCCGATGAGGGCGGGCGCACCCTGCCTTTTGCCGAAGCCGAGCGTCTCTTTGCCGAAAACACCCCCGAACACGCCGCCGGCGTGCTGGAGGCGGCCTGCGCGGGAGCGCAGTAAATCGCTTTTTTGCAAAAAGTCCCCTTGCCGGGAATCTTCCCGGCAAGGGGACTTTGCTTTGTTATTCTGTCAGTCGCCGGGCCTCCATCAGCCAGGTGCGGCTCACCGGGCCGTTGTCCGGCGGCACCAGGCCGAATCGGTACTCCATGCGCACCTCGCCCTCCGTGGTCGGGATGGTCACTGTGGCCACCACTTCGTCCACTGGCCGCATGGGGGCATTGCCCTCGGCGGCCTGGTCCTTCGTCAGCTGCCGGGAGTACTCCACCGACACCTGTTCCTCAAAAAAGCGTGCAGGGTCCTCCGCCGCGGGCAGGGCCACAAGACCGTTGTCGAGCAGACCGCTCTCCTGCAGCCGCACGTCCGCGCTGTTCCAGACCCCGTTTTCCGGCGAAAAGTCCGCCTGGACCATCCGCAGCACATCCGCTTGGGAAAGGGCCTGCCCGTCCGTGCCCGGCCAGCTCTGCGCCCGCAGGGCCAGCCAGCAGGTGAACTCCTCCGCCGTCCAGTCGGCGGGAGAGGTGTAGTCCCGCCAGACGCCGCCGGCGGCGAGGGCTGCCAGCTGGTGTTGGAGGATGGCCCACTGGTCGTCGGTGACGGCGAGTTCGGCGGCCTCGAACGGCGCGGGGACGTCATCGGGGCCGATGTCCGCAACGCTGGACGCGACGATGTCATAGCCTTCCCCCGCGGGTTCCAGCAGCGCCAGCACGGTCCAGATGCCGCCGGCGTACTGGGGGCCGTTGATGGTGGCCTCGGGGGTGTACTCCACCCGGAAGACGGCGGCGAAGAGCCGCCGGGCCTCGTCGGCCTCCAGCCAGCCCCGCCAGGTGCGCTCTTGCTCCACCAGGTGCTCGTCCAGCAGCGGGTATTCGTCCCAGCCTTCGGGCGGCACCACCCCGGCGCCGCGCACCTCAAAGGCGGCCAGACGGCTCTCGTCCGGGACACAGTGCAGGCGCAGCGCTTCGGCCAGCACCGCTTCGTCCAGGGCCTCGTCCGCCGGGGCGCTTTGGGCGGCGGACGTGCCGTCCGTCTGCCGCGTCTCCTGCCTTGACGCCGAAGCTGCCCGGACGCATCCGCAGTTCAGCGCAAGCATCAACGCCAGCGCCGCGCATCCCGCTTTTCTTTTCTTCATTTTCTTCCCCTCCTTTTTGCATTCCTTTTCGCCGCCCCCGGGCGGCGTCCTTCCATCCCGGTATACGCAGGAGGGACAGGGGTTATTGCCCGACGCAAAGGGCCGCCCCAGGGAGGAGGATGGAACAAGGTCACCACTGGTAGCGCAGATCGGCAAAGCCGGCGTTCGGGTCCAGGCCGAGGCTCTCCAAAAAGGCGCGGCTGGCGTCGTCCTGGGTGCAGAACACCAGATAGTCGTAGCCGCGGGCCTGCTCCTCGTCCAGCTCGGTGCAGAAATCCACCAGCGGGCTGTACAGGGCATAGCGCACCACATAGCGCTCGCTCCAGGTGTCCAGCCCCATGCCCTCCACGTACATCAGGTAGGAAGCGCCCTCCGGCAGGCCGTACTGCTCTTTCAGGTCCAGCCAGTAGTTCTGGCGGGCGGAAGCAGAGGCCGACCGGGCGGAATACCACAGGTGGGAGAAGCTGCCGTGGGCCCCGGTGAGGCCGAAGGAGAAGAGGGCCAGCGCCCCGCAGAGGGCGAAGGCCTGCCACTGGCGCACTGTGGCGGGAACAAAGCCCCGCAGGCGGCCCGCGTCTTCCAGCGCGGGCTCCAGATACACCAGCGCCAGCACGATGGCTGCGGCGGGCAGGCACTCGAACCAGCTGGCGGCATAGCGGCGGATGCTGGCGATGGCCAGCATCTCGTCGGTGTTCATGCTGAACAGGTAGGTCCCGGCCAGCGCCGCCACATAGACGGCGGTGGCCCCCGCCCAGGCGGCGGCGTAGCCCGCCGCGGCCCGCCAGCGCATGGCTTTGAGCAGCGCCAGAACGAGGCAGGTCAGCAGAAAGACGGCGGAGAAGAGATGGAGCCGCAGCACCGGCGGGTCGGAGACAAAAAGCCAGAACCCGCGGAATTTTTCCCAGAAGGCGGCGATGTCCTCGGGGGTCTTGCCGCTCAGCTGCTCGCCGTAGGCCGTGAGGGAGGCGGCGTGCTTGCTGCTTGCGCCCTCCACGAACACCAGCGCCACATGGGCCTGCCACAGCCACCAGGTGAGGGCCGGAGCGGCCAGGGGCAGTGCGGCGAAGCCGGCGGTTTTGAGGCTGCGGTTCTGCCCGGCCCGCGCCAGCAGCACCATCAGCGGGATGGCGCCCAGCACCACAAAGAACATGCCGCTGTTTTTCAGGATGGCCAGGAAGCACAGCACCGGCAGCGACGCCGCCAGGGCGCGCTTGGGCTCATGGCGCAGCGCCGCGGTGACGGCCCACACGCCGGCGGTGAGGGCGGTGAGCATGCCGTCCACCCGCAGTTCCCGCCAGACTACGCTCAAGGCCGCCATATAGACGCCGTAGCCCAGCACCGCCGCGCCGGCGTACCACCGCTTTTTGCACAGCGGCGCAAAGGCCAGGATGGCCGCCAGGAACAGAAGGCTCTGGGCAAAAAGCATGCTGCCGTCGGAAAAGCCGACGAGGTCGCACACCACCTTGATCCACAGGGTGGCCGCGGGAGGATAGTCCACGAATTCCACCATCGTGTCCGCCATGTTGGGCAGCCGCCCCTCGGTGACCACGGTCTTGGCGGCGATGGCCCAGTGGGCCAGTTCATCGTGGTTGTCGATCACACGGCCCCGCTCCAGCAGCAGGGTGGCCCCTGCCGCCGCCAGAAACAGCGCTATGGAAACGCAGACGAAGGGGCGCAGCGCCTGCCATTTTTCCCGCACAAGGCAGGTGACGGCCAGCACCGGGCCCGCCAGATAGAGGGCCAGCTGCACCGGCCAGATGATGTTGAGCAGCCCCGCGGCGTACACCACGACCCCCGCGCCGCACATCGTCACCAGCGGGGTGACGGCGGCGGGCAGCTTCGCTTTGCGGCACAGCCACAGGCACCAGCAGCCCAGCCAGGCGAAAAAGGCCCCGGCACGCAGCACCAGAAGCA
The DNA here is from genome assembly GCF_048526665.1 of Candidatus Allofournierella excrementavium. NCBI lineage: Bacteria > Bacillati > Bacillota > Clostridia > Eubacteriales > Oscillospiraceae > Allofournierella > Candidatus Allofournierella excrementavium. The sequence continues at coordinate 46,981 of NZ_DBGFPE010000004.1, read as the reverse complement.
TCGTATGCAACCTTCTCTCTCCTCCTTTTGCTCAAAAAGCAAAGGCGGGCGCGGCCTCCCACAACGGTGGCCGGACCCGCCTTTCGGGCCTTGGCGGCCCGTGTCAAATCTTATTCTTCCTCGGGGGCGTCGCAGTCGGTGCAGCCGTCGCACTCGCCGTCGCACTCGGTGAACTCGATGTCGAACTCAGCGCCGCAGTTGGGGCAGCTGATCTTCTCGTTGAAGAGGGTGTCCTCGTCCACCACGGTCACAGCGCCGCAGTTGGGGCAGGTGAGCTCATACTCAACCTCGGCCTCCAGCTCGCCGTCGTCCTCGTCGTCCTCTTCCTCGTCGTCCATGTCGTCGCCGTAGACGTACTCTTCCAGCTCGTCCATGTCCTCGTCCATGGCGTCCAGCTCGTCGTAGACCTGGTCCAGATCGTCGTCCAGATCGGTGACGGTGTCGCACAGCTCGGCCAGCAGCTCGTACATGGCCTTGAGCACCTTGCCCTCTTTGGTCTCCTCGCTGATCTCCAGACCTTCCATCAGGCCCTTCAGATAGGCGGCTCTCTCGTTCAGTTCCATAGGGATGTTCCTCCTATTATTGCAGATTTGAAATGAAAAGCCGGGCGGCGGCATTGCCGCCGCCCGGGGCTGATCGCATTGCTTGGCTCAGGCGCGCTCCATATACTCGCCGGTGCGGGTGTCGATGCGGATCTTGTCGCCCTCGTTGATGAACAGGGGCACACGGATCTCAGCGCCGGTCTCCAGCTTGGCGGGCTTCAGGGTGTTGGTGGCGGTGTTGCCCTTGAAGCCGGGCTCGGTCTCGGTGACCTCCAGGACCACGAAGTTGGGAGCTTCGATGCCGAACACGTTGCCCTTGTAGCTGAGCACCTTGACCATCTCGTTCTCCTTCACGAACTTGAAGGAGTCGCCCAGGTCCTTCTCGTTGATGGGCACCTGCTCGTAGGTCTCCATGTCCATGAAGTAGTACAGACCGCCGTCGTTGTAGCTGTACTGCATCTCACGCCGCTCGATGTAAGCGGTGGGGAACTTGGCGCTGGGGTTGTAGCTGGTCTCGGTGACGGCGCCGGTGATGACGTTCTTGGTCTTGGTGCGCACGAAGGCGGCGCCCTTGCCGGGCTTCACGTGCTGGAATTCAACCACCTGCAGCACCTTGCCGTCCTCTTCAAAGGTAACGCCGTTGCGGAAATCGCCTGCAGAAATCATAAAGGATCCTCCATACTTTTTATAATCTCAAAGCTGAACCTTTGACATATCCGTAAATATTTTACCCTAAGGGCGGCTGTTTTGCAACCCTTTTGTGGCAAAAAGCCGCGTTCAGTCAGCCTTCGCCGAGGCTCTGATAATACCGTTTCATCACCGCCGCGTCCTCCGCCTGGGTGCCGGCGGACTCGCAGACGATCACCGGGGCCAGCCGGCGCTGAAAGAGAAGCTCCATCAGCGGCTCGAAGGGCGGGCCGAACACCGTGTCGGCAAAGGTGAGGTGACGCTTTTCGCCGCCGGTGGTGTACTCGATGCGGCTGAAGTGGGCGTGGAAGTTCACCGCCCGCTCGTCCCCCAGTTCCTGGGCCATGCGGTCCAGGATGAAGGCGTACTGCTCTGTGCCCTTGATCCAGCCGCCGTCCCGGGCGTTCAGATGGCCGAAGTCGATGCAGGGAGTGATGCGTTTGTCCACCTTGCACAGGGCCAGCACCTCGTCCAGGGTGCCCAGCTGGCCCACCTTGCCCATGGTCTCGGGGCACAGGGTGATGTCCTCAAAGCCGGCTTCGTCCAGCGCCGCCTGAATGCGGGCCATGGTGTCCAGCGCTTTTTCCAGGGCTTCTTCCCGGCTCTGCTTGCCGCAGCTGCCGGCGTGGAAGATGACCCGCCGGCCGCCCAGGGCGCGCACCGCGGCGGCGCTTTGCAGGATGTAGCTGACGCTGTTGAGCCGCTTTTCCTCCTCCATGCTGCTCATGGAGATGTAGTAAGGGGCGTGGAGGCTGAAACAGATGCCGCGGGCCTCGGCCCCGGCGCGGATGGTCTTTGCCAGTTCCTGGCCCAGACGCACGCCCCGGCCGCACTGGTACTCGAAGGCGTCCAGGCCCATGGCGTCGGTGTACTCCGGCACCTGGGCGCTGGACTTGTAGCCCATGGTCTTGAAGCTCTCGCTGGTGCCGGCGGTGCCGAACAGAGGCTTGTTCACAGCAGCTTGCCTCCTTTTTGATAATAGCGGCGCAGGAAGGGCTGTTCCAGCCTGCGCTTGATGCGGATGTCCTTGCGGGCGGGGCCGCCCCGGGGCGACACCACCAGCGCCGGGATGCCGAAGAAGCTGGCGGCCAGCCGGTCGGTGAAGAGCTGGTCGCCCACGATGGCCATGCGGGCCCGGGGCACGCCGAAGCGGCGGCGGGCGGCGGCAAGGCCGAAGGTGAGGGGCTTGCAGGCCATGGAGACGAAGGGCAGCCCCAGCCGGGCGGCAAAGGGGCTCACCCGTTTTTTGGTGTTGTTGCTGACGATCATCAGCTTGACGCCGGCGGCGCGCATCCTGCCCAGCCACTGTTCCACCTCGGCGTCCAGCTGCTGGCTGCCGTGGGCGGTGAGGGTGTCGTCCACATCCAGCACCAGCGCATCGACACCCTTTTCCTTCAAAAAGGCGGGGGTGATGGCGCTGACGCTGGAAAAAAGATATTCCGGTGTGATGAGCATGGGCATGCGCCCTCCTTCATAGTCTCGGGAAAACGAAAACGGGCGGGCCCCTGGTGGGCCCGCCCGGACGCTTGGTGCGTTGTCAGCCGGTTAACCGGCACCGCCGCTTACTTATACTTGCGCTTGCGGGCGGCTTCGGACTTCTTCTTGCGGCGCACGGAGGGCTTCTCATACGCCTCGCGCTTGCGAACTTCCGCCAACACGCCGCTGCGCGCGGTGGAGCGCTTAAAGCGGCGCAGGGCGCTTTCCAGCGACTCGCCGTCCTTGACACGAACTTCCGACATCTTACTTCCCTCCCTTGGACCTGAGGCAGGAGTTTTGCCGGGCCTTTAAAAGCAAAGTACCCAACATACCCGATTATACTATGCCTCAGAGGATTCTGTCAACCGGAAATTCCTCCGCGAAGGGGGTTTTCCCGATCGTTCACAAAGTTTTAACCTTTTACCACCAGGTTGACCAGCTTGCCGGGCACGGCGATCTCCTTCACCAGGGTCTTGCCTTCCAGCAGGGCGGCCACTTCGGGGGCGGCCTTCACGGCGGCCAGGGTGGCGGCGGCGTCCAGGCCGGCAGCCAGATTCAGGCGGGCCTTGGGCTTGCCGTTCAGCTGCACCAGCACCTCCACGGTGCTCTCGACGCACTTGGCCTCGTCGTAAACGGGCCATGCGGCGTGGGCGATCTGGCCCTCAAAGCCGCAGCGCTGCCACAGCTCCTCGGTGATGTGAGGAGCGAAGGGGTTCAGCAGGGTCAGCAGGGTGGCGAACTCGTCGCGGGTGACGCCGCCGGCGGCGTAGAAGTCGTTCACAAGGCTCATCATGGCCGCGATGGCGGTGTTGTGCTTGAGCACCTCGATGTCCTCGCCCACCTTCTTGATGGTGCGGTGGATGGCGCTCTCCAGCTCGGGGCGGTAGCCCTCGCCGGGCACGATTTGGTCCGCAAGGCCCCAGACGCGGTCCAGGAAACGCTTGCAGCCCTTGATGGACTGGGTGGACCAGGGAGCGGCCTTCTCGAAGTCGCCGATGAACATCTCATACAGGCGCAGGGTGTCCGCGCCGTACTCGTTCACCACGTCGTCGGGGTTGATGACGTTGCCGCGGCTCTTGGACATCTTCTCGCCGTTCTCGCCCAGGATCATGCCGTGGCTGGTGCGCTTTTTGTAGGGCTCGCTGGTGGGCACCACGCCGATGTCATAGAGGAACTTGTGCCAGAACCGGCTGTACAGCAGGTGCAGGGTGGTGTGCTCCATGCCGCCGTTGTACCAGTCCACCGGGCCCCAGTACTCCACGGCCTCGCGGCTCACGGGGGCGGTGTCGCAGTGGGGGTCCATATAGCGCAGGAAGTACCAGCTGGAACCCGCCCACTGGGGCATGGTGTCGGTCTCCCGCTTGGCGGGGCCGCCGCACCCCGGGCAGGTGGTGTTCACCCACTCCTGGTGGCGGGCCAGGGGGCTCTCGCCCTCGGGGCCGGGCTCAAAGTCGGTGATCTCGGGCAGGCGCAGGGGCAGCTCGCTCTCGGGCAGGGGCTGCCAGCCGCAGTGGGGGCAGTAGACCATGGGGATGGGCTCGCCCCAGTAACGCTGACGGCTGAACACCCAGTCGCGCAGCTTGAAGTTGACCTTGGCGTGGCCCTTGCCGTTCTCCTCCAGCCAATTGGTGATGGCCTTCTTGGCCTCTTCCACGGTCATGCCGGTGAGGAAACCGCTGTTCACCATCACGCCGGTGGCGCAGTCGGTGAAGGCTTCCTTTTCCACGTCGCCGCCGGCCACCACCTCGATGATGGGCAGGCCGAAGGCCTTGGCGAAGTCGTAGTCGCGGGTGTCGTGGGCGGGCACGGCCATGATGGCGCCGGTGCCGTAGGTGGCCAGCACGTAGTCGGAGATGAAGATGGGGATCTCGGTGTCGTTCACCGGGTTGATGCCCTTCACGCCCTCCAGGCACACGCCGGTCTTGTCCTTGGCAAGCTCGGTGCGCTCAAAGTCGCTCTTGCGGGCGGCCTCGGCCTGATAGGCCCGCACGGCGTCGGCGTTGGTGATGGTGCCGTTCTCCAGCCACTCCTTCACCAGGGCGTGCTCGGGGGCCATGACCATGTAAGTAGCGCCGAAGAGGGTGTCCGGCCGGGTGGTGTAGACCACCAGATCCTCGCCGGTGGTGGTCTTGAAGGTGACCTCCGCGCCGTGGCTGCGGCCGATCCAGTTCTTCTGCTGGGTGACCACGCGGTCGATGAAGTCCAGGCCGTCCAAATCGTCGATGAGCCGGTCGGCGTAGGCGGTGATCTTGAGCATCCACTGGCTCTTGACCTTGTGGACCACTTCGCCGCCGCAGCGCTCGCAGCAGCCGTTGACCACTTCCTCGTTGGCCAGCACCACCTTGCAGCCGGTGCACCAGTTGACGTTCATTTCCTTTTTGTAGGCAAGGCCGTGCTTATACAGCTGCAGGAAGATCCACTGGGTCCACTTGTAGTACTCGGGGTCGGTGGTGTTGATCTCCCGGTCCCAGTCGAAGGACAGGCCCAGGGCCTGCAGCTGGCTCTTGAAGCGGGCCACGTTGTTCTTGGTGACCACTTCCGGGTGGATGTGGTTCTTCATGGCGAAGTTCTCGGTGGGCAGGCCGAAGGCGTCCCAGCCCATGGGGTAGAGCACGTTGTAGCCGCAAAGGCGCTTTTTGCGGGCCACGATGTCCAGCGCGGTGTAGCTGCGGGGATGGCCCACATGCAGGCCCTGCCCGCTGGGGTAGGGGAACTCCACCAGAGCGTAGAACTTGGGTTTCGAGTGGTCGATCTTGGCGGCGAAGGTCTTTTCGTCCGCCCAGATCTTCTGCCACTTGCTCTCAACGGCCTTGAAATCGTATTTCACCTGACATCAACTCCAGAAATTGATTTGTTTCAAACGGCGGCGGGCAGGCCGCGCCGGTTCACTGCGCTTGGGTCTCGTCCTCTTCGAACTTCACATCCACCGGCTCGGCGTCGGCCCAGAGGTGCTCCAGGTCGTAGAAATTGCGGGCCTCGGGATAGAACACGTGCACGATGACGGTGCCATAGTCCAGCAGGATCCAGTTCTTGGAGTCGTAGCCCTCGGTTCGCAGGGCTTTGACGCCCTGCTGATCCAGCTGGAACTCCACCTCCTCGGCCAGGCTCTTCACATGGGTGGAAGAGGTGCCGGTGGCGATGACGAAGTAATCGGTGAGGACGGTGAGGTCCCGCACCTTGAGCACCTTCACGTCAGAGGCTTTTTTCTTGTCCAGCACTTTGGCGATGGCGGTGGCAAGCTGCAAACTTTCCATTGGGTTCTCCTTTCGCCGGCCCGGGGCCGGCTGTTGTTGGTGATGGGGGATCAGCCGGCGGCCTGACCGGCCTCGGCTTCGGTGTCCAGCTGGCCCATGTACTGCACGTTGGGGTCGGTGGACTCGCCCACGGTGGCAAGGGTGGGAACGTCCAGCTCATACACCGGGCCGCCGTAGGTGCGGAAATACTCGTTCAGCAGGTCGGTGGTCTTGGCCACGTCGCAGATCAGATGGGACTGATCGTTATAGCGCTGGGCGGCGGAGTAGGTGGGCAGTTTGCACATCATGATGTTGGCGCTGTCCACCTGCAAAAAGCTCACGCCCATGCTGATGAGCTCGTCCATGGGGATGTTGGTCTCCACATACTTGAGGGCCACCGGGGCCAGCTTTGCCAGATCCCACACGTTGGCGGTGCGGATGCGGGCGAACAGGCCCTGGTAGAAATAGCGCTGCATATCCAGCCGGGCGATGTCCGCCTGGGCGTAGTTGCGGTTGCGCACGAAGAACTCGGCGGCCTCGCCGTCCAGGTTGCGGTAGCCCTGCTCCAGGGTGCTGCCCTTGTAAGAGATGTCCTTGGGGATATAGACCTCGATGCCGCCGAAGAGGTCCACGATCTCCTTGAGGCTCTGCATGTCGATGGTGACGTAGTAGTCCACCGGCAGCTTGTACTGCTCGTGGATGAGCTCCATCAGGCTGCTGATGCCGTCGTTGTACAGGGCAACGGCATTGATCTTGCCGGTGTTGCCGTGCTTGTACTCCTCGCCGGGGTAGGTGTCGCGGGGGATCTGGAGCATGTTGATCTTGTGGTTGGCAACGTCAAAGTTGACATACATGATCATGTCGGTCATGCCGTCGTTGGAGCCGTCGCCGGAGTAGGCGCGGCCCTCCTCGTAGTCGATGCCGCACACCAGCACGTTCACCACATCGCCCTTGTACTCGGTGGGGGTGTTGATGATCTCGTTGATGGTGGGATTGCCGCCCTCGGGGCTGATGGAGCGCACCACCCACTGATAGAGGCCGAAGAGGCCGATGGCCAGCACGCCCACAAAGCAGCCCAGGCTGATGAGCACGGTTTTGAGCACGCTGCGCTTTTTCTTGCGGCGGCGGGGCGCCGAAGCGTGGGCGGCGGAGGCGGCGGCAGGCCGGGAGGCGGTGCGCCCGGAAGAGGCGGCCGCCGAAGAGGGCGCGTGGTAGACGTTGCGCGCCGCGCCGGAAGAGGAGGCGGAAGAAGCGCCGCTGCGGTTGATCTTGCGGCCGGCGGAAGAGGACGCGCCGCCCGTGCGGGACGCGCCCGACGCGCCGTGAGACGCGGAAGAAGTGTTGAGTTTCCTGTGCTGATTGGAATTGTTCATGGGGCAAACCTCCGTTTTACCGGGTGCTGACGATACGCTCCATATCGTCCAGCGCCCGCCTTGTGATCGGGTCGATGGTTTTGCCGCAAGCTTCCATCCACTCCACATTGTAGCGCAGGGCCGTGGCCACCGCCGTGTCCAGGTCCTGCAGGGAAAGCCGGCGCAGCTCCTCCACTTCGGGGTAGTCGCGCTCGGCACTGATCATGTCGCTCAAAAAGATGATTTTGTCCAATTTGGTCATGCCGGCCCGTCCGGTGGTGTGATACCGGATGGCGTCCAGCACTTCCCTGTCCTCCACACCCCAGCGGGTCTGGGCCAGGATGGCCGCGCAGACGCCGTGCCACACCGGGGGCGGGCTGTTTTCAGCGTTACCCGCTATTATAGCATTTTCCCGCAGAATCTGCAATAATTCCTCTTTCGGCAGCTCCTTGGCCGCGTCGTGCAGAAGGGCGGCCAGGGCCGCCTTCTCCTCGCTTGCGCCGTAGAGGGCCGCCAGTTCCACCGCCTTGTCCCTTACGTTGACGGTGTGGGTGAAGCGCTTTTTGGAGAGCGCCTTTTTCACCATTTTTTCGGCTTCGCCGCAGGTCATATTCTTGTCACCTTTCATAGAGATGGTTTTCTTCGATCACCCGCCGGGCCGCCTCTGGCACCGCGGACAGGTCCCGCCGGTGGGCGCGCAGGTCGGTGGAGGCCAGGGGCAGGGCGGGCGCGTCGGTGAAGAGCACTTTGCCGCCCTCGGCCTCCAGGGCCCGGGCGGCGGCGCGCAATGCGGGCATGTCCCCTTCTTCCCTGCTCTGGGCCACCAGCACCGTGCGGCGCAAAAGGTCCTGCCAGTCGCGCCATTCGGTGAAGGTGGTGAGCATGTCGCTGCCCACGCACAGATACACCGACGCGCCGGGGTATGTTTGTTCCAGCATCTTCACCGTGTCGATGGTGTAGCTCTTGCCGCCCTGGCGTATCTCCCAGTCGCTGACTTCCAGCGCCGGGAAAAGGGGCTTAAAGCACTGGCACATGGCAAGGCGCAGCGCCGCCGGGGTGGCGCTGGCCGCCTTGTGGGGCGGGATGCAGGAGGGCATCACCACCACCCGCGCGGGCTTTGCCGCCTCGATGGCGCTTTTGAGAAAGTGGATGTGACCGTTGTGGGGCGGGTCGAAGGTGCCGCCGAAGAGCAGCACACGTTCACCGTCCGGCCGGCGCGGGCCCCGGTTTTCCCCTTCCATGGCGGATGCTCCTTTCGGGTGCGCTGAGCTCATTTCAGCAGGTCTTCAAAGCGGCTCTCCTTCTTCTTTTTGAGGAAGAGCACGAACTTGGAGCCGATGACCTGCACCACCTCGGCGCCGGTCTTTTCGGCCAGCAGCTCGGCGGCCTCGCGGGCGGAGTAGAGGCTGGTCTCCAGCACCTTCATCTTGATGAGTTCCCGGGCGGCCAGGCAGTCGGCGGTGGACTTGATGAGGGTCTCGTCGATCTCGCCCTTGCCCACCTGGAACACCGGGTCCAGGCCGTTGGCGGCCTTGCGCAGCGCGGCGCGCTGTTTGCTTGTGAGCATGAAAAAATTCCTCCGTTTTTGGTTTTGTGTTCAGCGCAGCGCGCGGGTGAGGCGGTCGCCGTCCCGCTTTTGGTTGCGCTCAAAGCCCAAGGTACCCTCGATGGCGGTGATGGGCGCGCCCGCGCCCTCCCCCGCCGCCAGGAAGGCGGGCAGTTCCCTGTCCAGTTTGGCCATGGCCACGCCGCGGTGGCTGATGGCGTCCTTCTCCCAGTCTTCCAGCTGGGCGTAGCTTCGGCCCTCGGCGTTGGGGGCCTTGCCGCCCCCCGCAAGGCCCACCTCGTCGGGGATGAACAGCGGGTCGTAGCCGAAGCCGTTGGCGCCGGCCCGCTCGAAGCCCACCCGGCCCGGGCACTCGCCCAGCACCGTCAGCTGGCGGCCGCCGGGCAGGTAAAAGCACACCGCGCTGACGAACTTTGCCGTGCGGCGGCCCTCCTCCACATCGGAAAGGGCGGCCAGCAGCTTGTCGTTGTTGGCCTCGTCGTCGCCGTGGCGGCCGCAGTAGCGGGCGGAATAGACCCCCGGCGCGCCGTCCAGCGCGTCCACCGCAAGGCCGGAGTCATCGGCCAGGGTGGGCAGGCCGGCGGCCTCGCAGATGGCCCGGGCCTTGATACGGGCGTTTTCGGCAAAGGTGGTGCCGGTCTCTTCCGGCTCCAGCGTGATGCCCAGCTCCTTCTGGCTCTTGACCGTGTGGCCCTGAGCCTCCAGGATGCGGCGGATCTCCTTGAGTTTGCCGGCGTTGCCGGTGGCGGCGCAGATAAGCATGTCGTTTCTCCTTTTTTCAGTGCTCCGCGAAGAGAGCGTCGGTGAAGTCCTCGGCGGAAAATTCCATCAGATCGTCCATGCCCTCGCCCACGCCCACAAAGCGCACCGGCAGGCCCAGCTTCTGCTTGACGCTGATGACCGAGCCGCCCTTGGCGGTGCCGTCCAGCTTTGTGAGGATGATGCCGCTGGCGCCGGCGGCATCGATGAACTGGGCGGCCTGGCTGATGGCGTTCTGGCCGGTGATGGCGTCCAGCACCAGCAGGGTCTCCACGCTGGCGGCGGGGCAGGCCTTTTCCACGCTGCGGCGAATTTTTGCCAGCTCCGCCATCAGGTTGTGCTTGGTGTGCAGGCGGCCTGCGGTGTCGCAGATGACGATGTCCACCCCTTTGGCGGCGGCGGACTGCACCGCGTCGAACACCACGGCGGCGGGGTCGGCCCCTTCGCCGTGGCGCACCACCGGCACGCCCACCCGGTCGGCCCAGATGGTGAGCTGTTCGGCGGCGGCAGCGCGGAAGGTGTCGCCCGCGGCCAGCAGCACGCTCTTGCCCTGGCTCTTGTAGAGCCGGGCCAGCTTTGCGATGCTGGTGGTCTTGCCCACGCCGTTGACCCCGATGACCATGATGACCGCCGGGCGGCCGGAGAGGTTCATCGGGCCGTCCGCCCGCAGTTCCTCCACGATGATGGATTTCAGGGCTTCCAGCGCTTCGGCGGCGTTCTTGATGTGCTCGTGGCGCACCCGCTGGCGCAAAGCGGTCACCAGCCGGTCGGCCTCGTCGGCGCCCGCGTCCGCCAGGATGAGCTGGTCCTCCAGGTCATCGTAGAAGGAGTCGTCGATGCTGCCGGCGTTCATCATGTCCAGGATGCCGGCGAAAAAGCCCTTGCGGGTCTTGGCAAGGCCCTCGTCCAGTTTCTCTTTGCGGCTGAAAAATCCCATGGTCTGTTCCCTCATTTTCTGTTATTCCCGCCGCGGGGGGCGGGGCGTACTGTAAGTATATACGGCCGAAACGGGGCGAATGTTGCAAAATCCGCCGGTTTTCACACCTTTTCCTCAGGACACCAGCGAAGCGTCCACCTCGTCCAGGTCAAGGCGCAAAAGTTTCGACACGCCGTCCTCCTGCATGGTGACGCCGTAGAGCACGTCCGCGGCCTCCATGGTGCCGCGGCGGTGGGTGATGACGATGAACTGGGTGGCGTCGCAGATGCGCTGGAGGTACTGGGCGTAGCGCACCACGTTCACGTCGTCCAGGGCGGCTTCGATCTCGTCCAGGATGCAGAAGGGGGCGGGGTTCACCGCCAGGATGGCGAAGTAGATGCTGATGGCCACCAGCGCCTGCTCGCCGCCGGAGAGGGCGGACAGGTTCTTGATGACCTTGCCCGGAGGGGCCACCTGGATGTCGATGCCGCTTTCCAGCACGTTCTCCGGGTCGGCCAGGGACAGGCTGGCGGAGCCGCCGCCGAAGAGGGCGTTGAAGATGCGCCCGAAGTGGCCGTTGATCTGGTTGAAGCTCTCGGTGAAGATGGTCTTCATCTCGCCGGAAAGCTCGTTGATCATCCGTGTCAGCTCGGCCTTGCTCTTTTCCACGTCCCGCACCTGCTCCCGCAGGGTCTCGTAGCGGGTGCTGACTTCTTTGTATTCCTCGATGGCGGACACGTTCACGTTGCCCAGCGACCGTATCTTGCCCCGCACCTCGCCCACCTGGCGGCGCAGCTCGGTGACCGAGTCGAACTCCACACAGAGGCTTTGAGCGTCGGTCATGGTGAGCTGGTACTCCTCCCAGAGTTTGGCGATGGTCTGGTCGTACTCCACCTCGGCGGCGCTCTTGCGCTCGGCAAGGCGGGCCATCTCCTGGCTCATCTTTTCCCGCTGGTCGGTGATGGCGCGCACCTTCTGGGTCTTCTGGTTGACCTCGCCCTCCTTTTCCATGCGGCGGGCGCTGGCGGCGGCGATCTTCGCCTCCTGCTCCTCGATGCGGCCGGCGGCCTCCTCTTTCTGCAGGCGCACGGCGGCCATCTTTTCCTCGTTCTCGGCGTTCAGCGCCTCCAGACGGGCGATGCCCGCCCGCAGGGTCTTGTCCCGCTCGTCGCTCTCGCCGGAGCGGCTGGCCAGGGTCTCCAGCGCGGCGGCGTGGAGGTCCTTGTCCTTGCCGGCCTCCAGCCGCTGCATGCGCACGGCGGAAAGCTCGTCGGAGAGGCGGGCGCGGGTGGCCAAAAAGCTGTCGTCGCTGCCGGCCAGTTCCGCCAGCTCTTTTTCAAGGGCTGCAATTTCGCCGGCCAGCTTTTCCTGCTCGGCGGCGGCTGCCTTGCCCTCGGCCTCGTCCTTCGCCTTCTGGGCGGCGAGGCTGTCCGCCTCGGCGGCAGAAAGCTCGGCGGCGGCTTTGGCCTGGCTGAGGGCCGCCTCGATGCGGCGGGCCTCGGCCTCGGCGCGAATTTTATCGCCCCCGGCGGTGATGGCCTCGCTGGCGGCGGCGGTGAGCTGGGCGTTCAGCGCGTCCACCTCCGCCTTCCACTTGTCGGTGGCCTCGGCGGCGGCGTCCTGCTTTTTCTCCAGGTCCGCCACCTTCTTTTTCAGGTCCTCCATCTCCTGGCGGCGGCTGAACAGGCCCGCCGACCGGCTGGTGGAGCCGCCGGTGAAGGAACCGCCGGCGTTGATGACCTGACCGTCCACCGTGACCACGCGGTTGCGCCAGTCAAGGCTGCGGGCCACCCGGGAGGCCTCGTTTATCTCGTCCACCACGATGATGCGGCCCAAGAGATTGGCCACGATGTTGTCGTACTTCGCGTCGCACTTTACTAAATCCGCCGCCACCCGGGCGCTGCCGGAAAGGCGGGAGGAATCCATGCGGGTCCCCTTGACGGTGTCCAGCGGCAGGAAGGTGGCGCGGCCGGCCTTTTCGTCCCGCAAAAAGGCGATGGCGGCCTTGGCGGCCCCTTCGCCGTCCACCACGATGTTCTGCAAGGCAAAGCCGAGGGCCGTCTCGATGGCCAGCTCGTAGCCGGGCTGGACGGTGAGCAGGCCGCTCACGGTGCCCAGAATACCCCGCAGACGGCGATTCTGGGCGGCGCGCATCACGGTCTTGACGCTCTGCTGGTAGCCGTCCATGTTGCGTTCCAGATCGCCCAGCACCTGCAGGCGCTGCACGGCGGCCTCCCGCTGGCGGGTGATCTGCTGCTCGGCGGCGTCCGCCTCGTCCAGCTGTTTCTGGCGGCTGGCCAGCTTCATTTTCAGGCCGTTCTGCACGTTTTCCAGCCGGGCGAGGGTGTCGTTCACCGTGGCAAGGTAGGCCGCGGTGTCCGCCTGCTCGGCTTCCAGGCCCTTCAGGGCCTCGGCATTCTTCTCTTTGTCGGCGGCGATGGCGTTCAGCCGCTCGGCGGCGGCCGCCGCGCTGGAGGCGCAGGAGGCGGCCCGCACCTTCGCGTCGGTCTGGCGGGCGGTGAGCTGGGCCAGCAGGCCGGTGACAGCGCCCCGGCGCTCGCCGGTGGCGGCGTTCTCCGCCTGGATGGCCGCCAGCTGTTCCTCCCGCCGGGCGGCCTCGGCCTCCAGTTCGGCCATTTTGGCTTCCAGCTCCTCAATGGCCTTCCGGTGGGCGGCGGCTTCGGCGGCAAGGCCCTCCTTGCCCGCGCCCGCGGCCTCTATCTCCTCTTTAAAGGAAGCGATGGAGGCGTTGTTGTGGTCGATGTCGTTTTGCAGAACGGCCAGACGGCTGTCGCTGCCCGCCTGCTCCTCGGTGATGGCGCGGATGGCGGCGTTGCACCGCTCCACCTCCACCATCAGCCGCTGCATCTCCGCCTGGACCTGTTCGGTCTCGGCGTCGATGGCTTCTATCTCGGCGCAGAGGGCGTCGTAGTCCGCCTGGGCGGTCTCGTACTGGCGCTGCTGGGTGCGCACCGTCTCCTTGGCGCGGCGTACGCCGTCCACCCAGAGGGTGACCTCCAGCTCCTTGCGCTTTTCGCTCAGTTCCAAAAACTGGGCGGCCTTTTTGCTCTCCTTTTCCAGGGGGCCCACCCGGCTCTCCAGTTCGCCCAGGATGTCCCGCAGGCGGGAAAGGTTATCCTCCGCACCGGCAAGGCGGCGCTCGGCCTCGTTTTTGCGGTAGCGGTATTTGGCGATGCCGCTGGCCTCCTCAAAGATCTCACGGCGCTCGGCGCTCTTCGCGCCCACGATCTCGGCGATGCGGCCCTGGCCGATGATGGAGTAGCCGTCGCGGCCGAGGCCGGTGTCCAGGAAGAGCTCATACACGTCCTTGAGGCGCACGTTCTGGCCGTTGATGGAGTATTCGCTCTCGCCGGAGCGGTAGTATTTGCGGCCGATGACCACCTCGTCGGCGTCCACTTCCAGCCGGCGGTCGGAATTGTCCAGCGTGAGGTTGACCATGGCGTAGCCCATGGCGCTGCGCAGCTGGGTGCCGCCGAAGATGACGTCCTCCATCTTGCCCGCGCCGCGCAGCTGCTTGGAGCTGGTCTCGCCCAGCACCCAGCGGATGGCGTCGGAGATGTTGCTCTTGCCCGACCCGTTGGGCCCCACCACGGCGGTGATGCCCTGGTCGAACTTGACGCGGGTGCGGTCGGGGAAGCTCTTGAACCCCTGTATCTCCAGTTCTTTCAGTACCATTGCGTTGCTCCCAAAGCGTTATTTCACCAGGCCCATCAGCTTGAGGGCCTGCCGGGCGGCCGCCTGCTCGGCGGCCTTTTTGCTGTGCCCCTCGCCCCGGCCGATGAGGTTGGAGTTGAGGTACACCGCCATTTTGAAGTGTTTGTCGTGGTCGGGGCCGGTCTCCCCTTCCAGCTCGTAGCGCAGGCGCTCCTCGGGGTTCTGCTGGATGACCTCCTGCAGCTGGGTCTTGTAGTCGGCCTCGGCGGTCTTGCCCTCGGTGATGAAGGGCAGGATGAAGGCGCGGGCCACCTCGATGCCGCCGTCCAGATAAAGCGCGGCGATGAGGGCCTCGAAGGCGTCGGACACGACGCTGGGCCGCGTGCGCCCGCCGCCCCGCTCTTCGCCCCGGCCCAGGCGCAGATAGCGCCCCAGGTCGATTTCCTGGGCGAACTGGAACAGGGCGCTCTCGCACACAAGGCCGGCCCGGGCTTTGGTCAGTTCCCCCTCGGGGCGGTCGGTCCAGTGGTGGAACAGGTAGTCCGCCACCACGATGGAGAGCACGCTGTCGCCCAAGAATTCCAGCCGCTCGTTGTGCTTCACGCGGCCCTTGGCCTCGTTGGCAAAGCTGGTGTGGGTGAGGGCGGTCTCCAGCAGGGTGGGGTCCTTGAAGGTGTAACCGATGACGGTCTCCAGTTGATGCATGGAAAAATGCCTCCTGTTGGGGTCAGTTGGCGGCTTCGTCGGCCAGGTTGGCAAGGCTTTCGGCCATCACGCCGCACAGGTCGTTCTCCACGCAGAGTCTGGCCTGCCGGATGGCGTTCTGGATGGCCCGGGCATTGGAGGAGCCGTGGGCCTTGATGACCGGGCGGCGGGTGCCCAGCAGGGGCGCGCCGCCGTATTCGTCGGCGTCCATGCTCTTCTTGAAGTCGGCCACGCCGCCCTTCAAAAGCAGGTAGCCCACCTTGGTGCCCAGGCTCTTTTTGAACATCTCCTTCAGCTTGGAACCGAAGTACTTGGCGAGGCCCTCGGTGAGTTTCAGCACCACGTTGCCGGTGAAGCCGTCGGCCACCACCACGTCCGCATGGCCGGCGGGGATGTCCCGGGGCTCGATGTTGCCCACAAAGTGGATGGCCTTGTTGTTTTTCAGCAGCTGATGGGCCTCCACATAGGTGGGGGTGCCCTTGGATTCCTCGGCGCCGTTGTTCACCAGCGCCACCCGGGGCTGCTCCAGGCCCATGACCTTGTTCATGTAGACGCTGCCCATCACGCCGAAGGCCTCCAGCATGGAGGCGCGGCACTCCACGTTCGCGCCGCAGTCCAGCAGCAGGAAGGGCGTTTTGCCGGGGATGACGGTGGCCAGCGCCGGGCGCTTGACCCCCTTCACCGTGCGCACGATGAGGCTTGCGCCCACGTGCAGCGCGCCGGTGGAGCCGGCGGAGACAAAGGCGTCGCCCTTGCCCTCGGCCAGCATGCGCAGGCCCACCACCATGCTGGAATCCTTCTTGGCGCGCACGGCCTTGGCCGGCTCGTCGCACATCTCGATGACCTCGGTGGCGTTGACGATCTCGATGTTTTTCATCTCGATGGCGTTTTCTTTCACGCAGGCGGCGATTTTTTCCGCGTCGCCCACGGCCAGAATTTCCACGTCGGGCCAGGCGGCGGTGGCCGCGGCAGCGCCCTTCAGGATCTCGGCGGGAGCGTTGTCGCCGCCCATGGCGTCCAGAATGATCTTCATGGCAGTTACACCCTTTCCTTGTTGTTCTTTGTGTTATTCCGTTTCCTTTGCCCAGAGGGCCATGGCGGCCTGGGCCCGCTGGGAGATGGCGGCGTAGCGCAGGCGCTTGTCGCGGATGTGCTCGGCCAGCGGGGGCAGCAGGCCCATGTTCGCGCCCATGGGCTGGAAGTTCTTGTTTTCGCTGGTGATGTAGCGGGTGAGCTGGCCCAGCATGGTGTCCGCCGGGGGCGCTTCATAGCTGCGCCCGTTCAGGGCGGCCCAGAGGCTGCGGGCGGCCAGCAGGCCGCAGGCGGCGGACTCCATATAGCCCTCAAAGCCGGTGATCTGGCCGGCGAACCACAGGTTCTCGTGGCCTTTGAGGCGCAGGCCCTGGTCCAGCAGCCGGGGGCTGTTCAAAAAGGTGTTGCGGTGCATCACGCCGTAGCGGGCGAATTCGGCGTTGGCGAGGCCCGGTATCATGGAGAACACCCGCTTCTGCTCGCCGAACTTGAGGTTGGTCTGAAAGCCCACGATGTTGTACAGCGTGCCCGCCTCGTTCTCCCGCCGCAGCTGGACGTTGGCCCAGGGCCGGTGGCCGGTGGCGGGGTCCACAAGGCCCACCGGGCGCAGCGGCCCGAAGCGCATGGTGTCCGCCCCGCGGCCGGCCATCACCTCGATGGGCATGCAGCCCTCGTAGACGGTGAGGTTGCCGTCGAACTCATGGAGCTTGGCCCGCTCGGCGGCCACCAGAGCGGCGTGGAAGGCCTCGTACTCTTCTTTATTGAAGGGGCAGTTGAGGTAGTCCGCCTCGCCCCGGCCGTAGCGGCTGGCGGCGAAGATGCGGCTCATGTCCAGGCTCTCGGCGGTGACGATGGGGGCCGCCGCGTCGTAGAAGGAGAGCTCGTCGCCCCCGGTGACTTCGGCGATGGCCGCGGCCAGCGCCCCGTCGGTGAGGGGGCCGGTGGCCACCAGGGTGGGCAGGCTCTCGTCCAGCTCGGTGACCTCTTTGCGCACCACGGTGATGTTGGGCTGGCTCTCCACCAGCTGCGTCACCCCGGCGCTGAAGGCGTCCCGGTCCACGGCCAGGGCCCCGCCCGCCGCCACCCGGACCTTCCGGGCCACCGGCAGGATGTGGCTGCCCAGCAGGTCCATCTCGGCCTTGAGCAGGCCGGAGGCGGAGTCCGGCCGGTCGGCCTTCAGGCTGTTGGAGCAGACAAGCTCGGCAAAATTCTCGCTTTTGTGGGCGGGGCTTTTGCGGGCGGGCTTTTGCTCGAAGAGCTCCACCTGAACGCCCTTTTCCGCCAGCCACAGGGCGGCCTCGCACCCGGCGAGGCCCGCGCCCAGCACTCTGACCTTGCTCATTTGGTCACCTGGGTCTCGAACCCGCAGCCCTCTTTCGCGCAGTAGAGGCGGCTGCCTTTTTTGAACAGGGTGGCGCCGCACTTTTCGCAGGTCTGGGGCACCGGCTCATCCCAGGTCATGAAGTCGCAGTTGGGGTAATTCTCGCACCCGTAGTAGACCCGGCCCTTGGCGCTGCGGCGCAGCAGCATCCGCCCGCCGCACTTGGGGCAGCGGCCGCCGGTGTCCTTCACAAGGCGCCGGGTGTTGGTGCACTCGGGGAAGCCCGGGCAGGCCAGGAACTTGCCGTAGCGGCCGGTCTTGATGACCATCTTGCGGCCGCACTTTTCGCAAATTTCGTCGGTCTCCTCGTCGGGCACCTTGATTTTTTTGCCCTCCATGTCCTTCTCGGCCTTTTCCAGGCTGGCGGCGAAGGGCTTGTAGAACTGGTCGATGATGTCGTGCCAGTCGGCCTTGCCGCTCTCCACCTTGTCCAGGTTCTTCTCCATGTCGGCGGAGAAGGCCACGTCCACGATGGGGGCGAACTCGGCCAGCATCAGCTCGTTGATGGTGCGGCCCAGCACGGTGGGCTTGAGCTTTTTCTGCTCCCGCTCCACATAGCCCCGGTCCACGATGGTGGTGATGATGGGGGCGTAGGTGGAGGGGCGGCCGATGCCGTTTTCCTCCAGCGCCCGGATGAGGGTGGCCTCGGTGTAGCGGGCGGGGGGCTGGGTGAACTTCTGCTCGGGGGTCAGCTGGCTGAGCTTGAGGGTCTGGCCCTCCTCCAGGGGAGGCAGGGCGGTCTCCTTCTTCTCCTTCTCGTCGGTGGCCTCCTCGTAGAGGGCGGTGAAGCCGTCGAAGGTGACCACAAAGCCTGCGGCCCGGAACTGATAGCCGCCGGCGGTGATCTGGGCGGAGACGGTGTCCTGCTCGCAGTCGCTCATCTGGCTGGCGATGAAGCGGCTCCAGATGAGGCGGTAGAGCTTGGCGATGTCGCCGGAGATGCTCTTTTCCGCTTCGTCGGGGGTGAGGGACGGCACGCTGGGCCGGATGGCTTCGTGGGCGTCCTGGGCGGCGGTGGCGCTGCGGCTCTTGTAGGTGCGCTTGCCGGTGTAGACATATTTTTCGCCGTACTGCGCGCCGATGTACTCCCGCGCGCCCGCCACGGCCTCGTCGGAGACCCGAAGGCTGTCGGTACGCATGTAGGTGATGAGGCCCAGGGTGCCCCGGCCGGCGATGTCCACGCCTTCGTAGAGGGTCTGGGCGGCACGCATGGTGCGGGTGGCGGTGAAGCCCAGCCGGCGGCTGGCCTCCTGCTGCAGGGTGGAGGTGATGAAGGGGGGCGCGGGGGTCTTTTTGCGGCTGCCCCGGGTGAGCTTGGTCACCGTGTAGTCCTTGCCCTCCAGCGCCGCCACCACCTCGGCGGCCTTGTCGCCGGTGGGAATTTCCAGCTTTTTGCCGGCGGCGGTGCCGTAGAGCCGGGCGGTGAACTTCTTGTGCCCGGCGGCGAGGGTGGCGTCGATGTTCCAGTACTCCTGGGGCTGGAAGGCCTCGATCTCCTTCTCCCGGTCCACGATCAGGCGCACGGCCACGCTCTGCACGCGCCCGGCGGAGAGGCCCCGGCGCACCTTGCGCCAAAGGAAGGGGCTGAGCTTGTAGCCCACCAGACGGTCCAGCACGCGGCGGGCCTGCTGGGCGTTGAACAGGTCCATGTCGATGGCGCGGGGGTGCGCCATGCCCTCGGACACGCCCTTCTTGGTGATCTCGCCGAAGGTGACCCGGTTGGGCGCGTCCACCGGCAGGCCCAAAAGATAGGCCAGATGCCAGCTGATGGCTTCGCCCTCCCGGTCCGGGTCGGTGGCGAGGAAGACTTCGTCGGCCTTTTTGGCCTCGGCCTTCAGTTCCTTGATGAGCTTTTCCTTGCCCTTGATGTTGATGTATTGAGGCGCATAGCCGTGGTCCACGTCGATGCCCAGCTGGCTGGCGGGCAGATCGCGGATGTGGCCCATGCTGGCGGTGACTTCGTAGCCGTCGCCCAGATATTTTCCAATGGTTTTCGCCTTGGCAGGCGACTCCACAATGACCAGTTTCGACATTTGCTTCTCCTTAACGGTTTCATTTGCGGCGGAACAGTCCGCCGGCGCAGCCCCGGGCCTCGCCCGCCACTTCCAGTTCCAGCAGGGCGGCCAGGGCGCTGCCCGCGTCCAAGCCCGTCTCGGCGGCCAGCGCCTCCAGCGGGCGGGGCGTCTGGGAAAGGCATCCCAGCATGGTCTTTGCCCCCGGTGAGAGGGGCGGGGCCGTTTGCGCGGGGGCGGCGGGCTTTGCCCCCTGCCCTTCCAGGCCCAGGGCCTCCAGCAGCGCGCCGCCGCCGGTGGCCATGCGGGCTTTGCCTTCCGCCAGCAGACGGTTGGTGCCGGCGCACACCTCGCTGAAGATGCCGCCCGGCACCGCAAAGACCAGCCGGCCGTAGCGCTGGGCGTGGCCCACGGTGTTCATGGTGCCGCTTTTTTCCCGCGCCTCCACCACGCAGACAGCATCGCTCAAAGCGGCGATGAGGCGGTTGCGCAAAAGAAAGTTGCTGCGCTGGGCCGCTTCGCCGGGGAAAAACTCGCTGATGACCGCCCCCGTTTGTTCCATCTGCGCCCGCAGGCGGCGGTTGGTGGCGGGGTAGGTCTGGTCGATGGGGGTGCCCAGCACCCCGATGGTGGGCGCGCCGGCGTTCACGGCGGCCCTGTGGGCCTCGCTGTCCAGCCCGTCGGCAAGGCCGCTCACAAGGCAGACGCCCGCCTCGGCCAGCTGTTTGCCGATGCCGGCGGCGGCCTCCACGCCGTAGGCGCTGGGCCGGCGGGAGCCGATCATGCCCACGGTGTGTCCGGCGTTCAGGGCCGAGACCTCGCCGGTGACGAAAAGCGCCGGGGGCGCGTCCTCAATGTCCATAAGGCGCGACGGATAATCCGGGTCGGCCATGGTGAGCACCTGCACGCCCAGCGCCGCGCACCGGGCCTCCATGGGCGCGAAGACGGCGGGGTCGGTGGAAAGGCGGCCGCACTGGCCGGGGGTGAGCAGGCCGGAGAGGTCCTCCCTGCCCACCGCTTCGTGCACCGCCCGGGCGCTGCCGTAGACATCCAGCAGGCGGCGGCAGTGGGCCGCGCCGGGCCCCAGCACGAAGGAAAGCCACAGCCACCAGCATCCGTCGGTCATCTGCCCGCCCCCCGGAAGTGCCACAGCAGCACGCTGCCCGCCACGCCGGCGTTGAGGCTTTCCACCTTGTCGGTGATGGGGATGCGCACCGCCGCGTCACAGGCGGCAACGGCCGCGTCGGTGAGGCCCTGGCCCTCGCTGCCGATGACAAGGCACACCCCGCCGGGAAGTTCGGCGGGCACCTCGTCCAGCGGGCGGCTGTTGTAGAGGGCGGCGGCCAGCGCCGTCACGCCCTTTTGCCGCAGCGCGGCCAGCGCGTCGGGCAGGTGGGGCGTTTGCACCACCCTGAGGCGCGCCGCGGCCCCCATGGAGGCACGCAGGGCCTTGGGGCCGAAGGGGTCGGCGCAGCCGGGCGAGAGCAGCACGCCCTCGAAGCCGAAGGCGGCGGCGCTGCGCAAAAGCGCGCCCACGTTGCCGGGGTCCTGCACCCGCTCCAGCGCCAGCAGGCGGCCGGGCACGGGCAGGTCCTCAAAGCGGGCGGCGGGGCGTTCGAACACGCCGAACACGCCCTGGTGGGAGGCGCCCTCCGCCAGCTTTTCGGCCACGTGCTCCTCCACCAGATAATTCTCCCGGCCGAGGTTTTCCAGCGCGGGGGTCTTTTCCAGGGCGGCGGCGGTATAATATATTACCTTTAAGGGGCAGGCGGCGGCCAGATCGGTGCAGAGCTTCAAGCCCTCCGCGAAGAAGGCGTTTTCGCCCCCGCGGAAGGCCGCCGAACGGGCCAGTTTGCAGGCATATTTTATTTTGTCGTTTTCACGGCTGGTAATGCGGTTGGGCACTTCGCACCTCACAAGAAAAGCGCCGCGCCGAAGCCACAGCCCCGGCGCGGGGCCTTTTGCTGTCAATACAAAGCGACGCCCGTGCGTGCGCGCGGGCGTTGCTCGTTTTTTTATTTTACAGCGCCTTCTTGGCGGTCTCCACCAGAGCGGCAAAGCCGGCCTGGTCGTGGATGGCCATCTCGCTGAGCATCTTGCGGTTCAGCTCGATGCCGGCCTTCTTCAGGCCGTTCATGAAGCTGGAGTAGTTCATGCCCAGAGGACGAACAGCGTTGTTGATGCGGGTGATCCACAGGTTGCGGAACTGGCGCTTCTTCAGCTTGCGGCCGATGAAGGCGTAGTTGCCGCTCTTCATGACCTGCTGCTTGGCCATCTTGAAATGCTTGGATTTGCTGCCGTAGAAGCCCTTGGCCAGCTTCAGGGTCTTCTTTCTGCGTTTGCGAGTCATCATCGCGCCTTTGATACGAGCCATTGTTCTATCTCCTTTACACAGTCACTTGTCGAATTTCAGAGTCCTTGCCTTTTAAAGACCTCAGGCGTAGGGCAGCATGGCCTTGACAGCGGCTGCATTGGTCTTGTCGGCGTAGGCGTTCTTGCGGTAGCCGCGCTTGATCTTGGTGGTCTTGCCGTGGCCGTTGAGCAGGTGGCTGCGGTAAGCATGGCCGCGTTTCACTTTGCCGGTCTTGGTGAGCTTGAAGCGCTTCTTCGCACCGGAATGGGTTTTGATTTTAGGCATTGTTCGTTCCTCCTAAGATTTTGTGTTACTTCTGCTGGGCGCCGGGCTTGGGGCTCATGAACATCTGCATGCTGCGCCCCTCCAGTTTGGGAGCCTTGTCGACCTGCGCGTCGGGCAGCGCGTCGGCAAAGCGTTTTTCCACCTCGAGGCCCAGATTGGTGTGGGCCATCTCGCGGCCGCGGAATCGGATGGAGACCTTGATCTTGTGGCCCGCCTTCAGGAACTTCTCGGCCTGATTGACCTTGGTGTTGAAGTCGTTGGTGTCGATGTTCAGGGAAAGGCGGATCTCCTTGATCTCAATGACCTTCTGGTTCTTCTTGGCTTCCTTTTCGCGCTTTTGCTGCTCGAAGCGGTATTTGCCGTAGTCCAGGATCTTGCACACAGGCGGCTGCGCCTGGGGCGCGATCTTCACCAGATCCAGGTCCTGCTCCTGCGCCAGGCGCAGCGCCTCCCGGCCGGACATGACGCCCAGCTGGCTGCCGTCTGCGCCGATCAGGCGAACTTCCCTGTCACGGATGGCCTCGTTGATCTCGATCTCTTTTTTGCCGTTGGTAGCGATTTGGATACACCCCCATATCATTTGCCCGGAAAAATGAACGCGGCCGCCGATTTCCGGCAGCCGCGCGAACACACAAGACACACCGCGCCCAAAGCGCGGCAGAGCATCTTGACCCGGGCCCGTGGGGCCCCAAGGTGAGCGCGGCGGCAAACCGTCAGCTGCTTTCTTTACTCGAATAGCTTACCACGCCCGGGGAGCGGTGTCAAGCGGTTTTTGAAAAAAATCACTCGAAAGGCACGTCTATTTCCCGGCCAAGGGCAAAACTGTAGAGCGTGAGCTTTTTCACCGGCTTTGCCAGCCGCCGCGCCACCGCCTCCGCGTACATCCGCAGCTGGGCGGCGTAGGCTTTGGTGAGTTCTTCCCCGCTTTTGCCCCGGTCGGTCTTGTAGTCCAGGATCTCCAGCCGGTCGCCGAATTCCAGCACCACGTCCGCCACGCCCTGCACCAGCACCCGCGCGCCGGCGCCCGCCGCTTCGGGCGAGAGCTTTTCGGCGGGGATGGAGGTGATGAAGGCGTACTCACGCAGGACGCGCTGGGCGGCCTGCACGCGGGCAAAGGCGTCGCTTTCGAAAAAGGCGCGCAGGGCCTTCCAGGGCAGGCTGTGGTGCTGCTCGGCGGTGAGCAGCTTTGCCTCCAGCTGGCGGCGGCCCTCCCCTTCGGGGTCTTTGGCCGCGGCGGAAAGGTCGGCGTGCTGCAAAAAGGCGTGGAGGGCGCTGCCCTGCTCCGCCCCGGTGAGGCCCTCTTTGTACATGAAGGCCGGCCGGGCGGGGATGAGTTCCTCGCCGGTGTGGGCCAGCGCTGTGACGCTGACCTTGGCGGGCACCGTTTGCAGCGCCGCCCGGGGGCTGTTCCAGCCAAGGCGGGCGGCCAGGGCCGCGGCAAGGCCGGCGTCCGGGGCGGCGGCGGGCAGGCCCGCGGCAGCGGCGGGGGCGGGCTGCGCGTCCGCCGGCTGCTGAAAGTCCACGGTGAGGGTGCCGGCCATGGGGCGGGGATGCATCGGCACCGGCGCGTTCACCAGCCCCCGCAGGCATCCGGCGGAAGGATGGGTGAGCAGGGCCAGCAGCACCCAGTCCGCCCGGCTGGCGCAGTGCTGCAAAAGATAGGGCTGGCACCGGCCCGCGGCGGTGAGCTGGGCCGCCAGCCGTTCCAGCGTGCCCAGGGGATTTTTCAGGCTCATGGTGAGCAGCAGCTTGTCCTTGGCGCGGGTGGCGGCCACATAGAACACCCGCATCTCCTCGCTGACGGCGTCCGCCGTCTGGGCGGCCTGCACCGCCCGCAGGGGGGCGGTGGTGTAGGTGCCGCCCGTCCCTGCCCGCAGGGTGAGCCCCAGCCCCAGCCGGGGATGCAGCACCACCGGGGCGATGAGGTCCTCCCGGTTGAAGGGCCGGTCCAGCCCGGCGGCGACGACCACCGGGAACTCCAGCCCCTTGGAGCGGTGCACCGTCATGATGGACACGCACCCCGGGCGGCTCTGGCCCTGTTCGGGGCCGGGCACGCCGCCCCCGGCCAGGGCCGCGTCCATGGCGCGCACCACGCCCGCAAGGCCGTTTTTGCCGCAGTCGGCGGCAAAGGCGGCGAAGCGGCGCAGGTTCTGCCGCCGCGTCTGGCCTTCCTCCATCGCGCCGGCGGCGGCAAGGCAGCCGGTGCGCAGGAAAATTTCTTCCATCAGCCGGTCCACCGGCAGGGTCTGGGCCAGCCGCCGCAAGGTGCGCAGCCAGTCCATGAAGGCGGCGGCTTTGCCCCCGGCGGCGCTCACCGCGCCGTAGAAGCTGCCGGCGGGCTGCGCCGTGCGCAGCCGCACCAGGTCGTCCGGCTCAAAGCCGCCAAGGCCCAGCATCACCGCCGCCAGATGCACGTCCTGGGAAGGGTTATCCAGCACGCGGACAAGGCTGGCCAGCACCCGCACCTCCGGCGCGTCCAGCAGGTTCTCGGCCCGGTCCACGTAGACCGGGATGCCCTCGGCTTCCAGCGCGTCGGCATAAACGTCGAAGTTGGAGCGGCTGCGGGTGAGGATGCAGAAGTCCTCATAGGCGGCGGGCCGCTCCCCGCCCCGGCCGTCCCGCACGGTGAAATTGGAGGCGGGGTCCGCCAGCTCCCGGATGCGCCGGGCGATGAAGGCCGCCTCGGCGGCGGGGCCGCCGTCCCCTTCCACAACGTGCACCTCGCACCCGCCGGCGTAGCCGCCGTAGGCCGCAAGGCCGCCGAGGCCCGGCACCAGCTTTTCGCCGGGGCCGTAGTCCACGCCGCCCACCTCGTCGCTCATCACCGCTTCGAAGATGGCGTTGACCCCGTCGATGACCCCCGGCGCGCTGCGGAAGTTCGCGTCCAGAAAGACCTTCTGGGGGCCCGTGCCGCCGTGGGGGGCGTAGCGGGCCAGCTTGTCCCGGAAGACCTCCGGGTCCGCCTGACGGAAGCGGTAGATGCTTTGTTTCAGATCGCCCACGAAGAAGAGGTCCTCGCCGCCGGGGGCGGCCAGGGCGGCGTAAAGCGCGTCCTGCAGGGCGTTGGTGTCCTGGTATTCGTCCACCATCACCGCCGCGTACTCCCGCCACAGCTGGTCCGCCAGTTCGGTGCGCGCGCCTTCCGGCGTTTGCAGCAGACGCAGGGCCAGATGCTCCACGTCGCTGAATTCCAGCAGCTTTTCCTCGCATTTTGCCTGCCAGAAGCGGGCGATGAAGTCCCGCTCGGCCTTCACCAGCGCGGCCACCAGCGGCGCGGCGGCCGCCCGGTCGGCGGCGAACTCCTCCCCGGTGCAGACGAACACCGTGTCCTGCAGGCGGGCGAGGGTCTTTTTCAGCACGTCCCGCCGGGCCTTGATGCGCTCCATGTGGCAGCCCTTGTAGCCCCGCACCGCCTTGAGAGGCTGGTAGCTGAGGGTGCGGAAGGTGTCGAGGATGTCGTTCCAGGGGGCGGACGCCACGGCGGCCTCCACCGCCTGGGCGGCGGCCACGTCGCTTTGCAGCGCGGGCAGGTAGTTGCCCAGCTCCCCGTCCGCCTGGGCCTCGGCCAGATTTTCCAGCGCCAGCGCAAGGGCGCACTTCGCCCCCCGCGCCCCCTCGGCCCGCAGGGCCTTGCCCCACTCGGTGGCGTCCAGCGGCAGGCCGGCCGCCCAGTCGGCGGCCAGCTTGTCCAGGCTGGCGTCCGGGAAGGGCATGCTGGAAAGAAAGTCATAGAGCTGTTCCAGCACCCGGGCGGCCTGCTTGTCGCTGCGGCCCTTGCCGTACAGGTCGGCAAAGGCGCAGAAGTCCGGGTCGGTGTAGGCGTTTTCCAGCGCGGCGGCCAGGGCCTCGGCCCGCAGGCGGGCCAGCTGGGGCCCGTCGGCGGTGGAAAAATCCGGCGGGATGTCCAGCTTGCCGAAGTGGGTCTGCACCAGCTGCAGACAGAAGGAGTCGATGGTGCCGATGCTGGCCCGCTGCAGCAGCATGCGCTGGCGGCGCAGCCAGGCCGAGCCGGGGTGTTTGAGCTGTTCCTCCGCCAGCCGGGCGGCCAGCTTTGCCCGCAGGCTTGCCGCCGCCGCCCGGGTGAAGGTGACGATGAGCAGCTTGTCGGCGGGCACGGGGTCCTTGTCCCGCACCAGCAGGCGGGCGGCCCGCTCCACCAGCACGGCGGTCTTGCCGCTGCCCGCGGCGGCGCTCACCAGCAGGGCCGAGCCCTCGTGGTCGATGGCGGCCCGCTGGTCCTTTGTGAACTGCATGTTCCCTTCCCCCTTTCATTCCTGCCGGCGGCAGACGTTCCGATAATCGCACCAGCGGCAGTGGGTCTCTTTTTTGCGGCCGGCGGCCAGCGGCTCGGCGGCGATGTGGCCGGCGTAGAGCTCCTCGGCCATCTGCACCATCAGGCGGTCCAGTTCGCCCTCCAGCTTCGCCAGCTCCTCCACCGAGGTGAGAGCCTCGCCCAGGCGGGGGTTGCCCGCCTTGTCAAAGCGCACCGGCACATACAGGCCGGTGGCGGCGCTGTCCATGGCGGAGAGCACCTGCGGCTCGTTCACCACCACGCCCTCCACCTTGTAGTCGAGGCCCCCGGCGGCGGTGTTCCGGTCGGCGCGGGCGGGGGCCGGGTCGGCCATCAGGTAGAGCACCCCCGCCGGGGCGGGGTCCTGGAAGGCGCCGCCGGCATTGCGCACCAGCGTGAACAGATACACCAGCATCTGGCAGCCCTGGCCCCGGCGCACGTCCTCCAGCAGGAACTCCTTGCTGCCGGTCTTGTAGTCCACCACCCGCAGCCAGGTCCTGCTGCCCTCGCGGCAGGCGTCCACCCGGTCGATCTTGCCGATCATGCGCACCGTCTCGCCGGTCTTGGTGGTGAGCACCACCGGCGGCACCTGGTCCGGCCCGTCGCCAATGCCCAGCTCAAAAGCCACCGGGCGGAAGGAGCCCTGGCGCTGCTCGGCCTGGATGAAGGCCAGCAGGGCCGAGGCGCTTTTTTGCAGCCGCTGGATGAGGTATTCAAAGCGGGCCCCTGCGCCGGGCATGTTGGCGGCCACGTACTCCCGGGTGACGGCGGCGGCAAGGTCCGCCAGCTCCGTCTCCGAGAGGTCCACGAAGCCCGCGCCGGCCCGTTTCAGGGCCTGCTCCAGGATGTAGTGCACCAGGGTGCCGGTCTGGTCGGCGGTGAGGGCCGCCTGCCTGCGGGGCCGCGCGCCCAGCACGTATTCCAGAAAATAGGCGAAGGGGCAGGAGTAATAGCGCTCCATCCGGCTGGGAGAAAGGCGCATGCTGCCCCCCAGCAGCCGGTGCATGGCGGCGGTGTCCCGCACCTGGAAGGGCTCGGCCAGGGCGGCCCGGCGCACCGGGGCCAGGGCGGCTTTGCCCTCTTCGCTTGCCTCCACCGCCTCGTAGAGGGCGGCGGTGGCGGGGCTGGCGGCGTTCCAGGTCTGGCCCAGCAGGTCCAGGGCGGCGGCGGGGGTGGCGGCCAGGTCCGCCGTCTCCAGCGCGGGGGCGGCGGGTTCCAGGCACTCCTTTGCCTCGGCCAGGGCGCTGGTCATGGGCAGGGAGGCCGGGCCCGCGGCCCAGCTCATCCACACGCCCCGGGCGGCGGCGGTGAGGGCTTTGTAGAAGCACACCTGCTCGCGCACCATGCGGTTTTCAAAGCAGTCGGGCATCTCCACGCCCTGGCGGATGAGGGCGTCCCGCTCGGCGTGGGTCAGAAGGCCCCGCTCGCCGGGGGCGGCGGGGAACTCCCCTTCCGCGAGGCCCAGCACGAAGCAGTAGTCCGGTTCGTCCAGCCGCATGCGCCCGGCGGTGGTGAAGATCACCGCGTCCAGGCTCTGGGGGATGTGCCCCAGGTCGGTGGTGCGGGCCAGCAGGTCGAACAGCTCGCCGTACTCGGCGGCGGGCAGGGTCTCGTCCCCCAGCAGCAGGGCCATCTGGTCCAGCAGGTCCGCCGCCAGGTCCCACACCCGCACCGCCTCCTCGGCGGCGGGGATGCCCTCCTTCTGCTTCAGCGCCTCGGCAGAGGCGGTGAGCTTGTCCTCCGCGCCCAGGGCCAGCATGGTGCGGAACAGCGTTTCGCACAGCGCGGCGGCGGGCTTTTTGCGCGCCGAGGCCGCGAAGTTCGCCAGCACCGGGGCGAGTTTTGCCCGGGCGGCCTCCGCCAGCGCCAGCTGCTCGGCGTCGGCGGGGCGCATCTCGCCCCCGAAGCCCGCGGGCGAGAGGGTGAAGGGCTGCTGCCACTGGGCGGCGGACAGCTGCCAGGTATAAGCGTAGTTTTCCAGCGCGCAGAGCTCGGCCTCCGAGAGGCTCGTCAGGCCGGTCTTGGCCACCGCCAGCACCGTCTCGGTGGAAACGCCCCGGCGCACGATGCTCAAAAGCGCCTTCACCAGCCGCAGGGGCGCGGCGTGCTCGGCGCTGGCGGGCTCGTCGAAGAAGAGGGGCACGCCCGCCAGCCGGAACTCATAGCGCACGGCGGCCAGATACTGGGATGCGTCCCGGCAGATGACCGCCATCCTGCCGTAGGGCACCCCCGCCCGGGCCAGCTTTGCCGCCGCGGCGGCGGCCAGCTTGGCCTCGGTCTGGCGGTCCTCCGCCCGCAGCAGGGTGAGCTGGCCGGGGTCGGCGGGGCCGGGCGCGGGCATGTCCCCCGCCAGCAGCGCCGCCAGCCGGGCAAGGTCCGGGGCGTTTTTGTGGCGTTTGTCCTCGGTCAAGATCACCGGCGAAGCCACCGCCACGCCGTTTTTGCGGGCCATCTCCCGCAGGGCCCCGGCCATCTTTTTGGCCCCGCTGAACAGGCCCAGGCCCCCTTCCCGGTCCTCCAGCCCGTCGGCGCACAGGGCCACCGTGATGGACTGGGCGCACCCGAGCATGGCCTCCAGCATTTTGCGCTTGGGAGCGTTGAAGGTGTCGAACTCGTCGATGAACACCTCCACCCCCTCGAAAAATCCCGGCGCGAGGCGCTCGGCGGCGGCCGCCACCCGGTCGGTGGGGTCCATGGCCGAACCCTCCAGAAGGGCCTGATAGGCGGCGTAGACCCCCGCCAGCTCCCGCAGCTTTTCGCCGGAAGCGCCCGCGCCCGCCGCCAGCTGCTCCAGCTGGGGGGCGCTGATGCCGGCGCTTTTCAGCTCGTTCAGGGTCTCGGCGCACTTTTCGCAGAAGGCGGTGCTGCGCCGGTGGCGGCTGTAATAGTGCACGGTGTCGCCCATGGCCTCCAGCGCGCGGCGCACCAGCACCGCGCGGCCCGCGTCGGTGAGGGTGCGCACCGCCGCGCCGCCGTAGGTGTTCAGCAGTTTTTCCGAAAGGCTGGTGAAGCTGTGGCTCTCCACCCAGCCGGAATATTCGTCCCCCAAAAGGGTGTAGATGCGGTTCTCAGTGCTGGAAGTGAACTGTTCCGGCACCAGCAGCAGGCTGCGCTGGCCGGCCTCGGCCCGCGCCTTGATGCGCCCCAGCAGATAACTTGACTTGCCGCTGCCCGACGGCCCCAGGACCAGTTGCAGCATAAACGTCCCTCCCTGCGAAAAAAAGTCTCCTAAATTTATCATACGCAGGAGGGGGCGGTTTGTCCACTTGACGGGCGGGGATTTTTTTGCCCGCCGCCTCTGGCAATTCCCCGCCCGGTGCGTTATAATGAGGAAAAATCACCGGAAAAGAGGTCATCATCATGCCCGGACTTACCATGGAGACCGCCCGCCAGCTGCTGGCGACCACCACCACCGAGGACCATCTCTTTGAACACGCCATCGGCGTGAGCGCCGCCATGGGCGCCATGGCCCGCCACTTCGGCGCGGACGAGGAGTATTGGAAAGCGGTGGGCTACCTGCACGACTATGACTACGAGCAGTTCCCCGAGGAGCACCTGCACCACACCGCCGAGCCCCTGCGCGAAGCCGGCGTGGACGAGGAGAGCATCCGCGCCATTTTGTCCCACGGGTGGGAGTTCTGCACCGACGTGAAGCCGGAGACCGACATGGAAAAGAGCCTGTTCACCGTGGACGAACTCACCGGCCTGGTGGGCGCCACCGCCCGCATGCGTCCGGGCGGCATCTCCGACCTGGAAGTTTCCAGCGTGAAGAAAAAGTTCAAGGACAAGCGCTTCGCCGCCAAGATCGACCGGGCGGTCATCCAGCAGGGCTGCGACATGCTGGGCATGGACCTGGCCGACGTGATCGGCCTGTGCATCGAGGGCATGCGCACCGAGATGGACGCCCTGGGCCTTGGGCCGAAGGAATAAACCGCAACAGCAAGGGGTCCCGCCGGCAAAAACCGGCGGGACCTTTTTATTTTGGATTTTTATCTTGCATTTTCTGAAGATCCATGGTATTATTTTTCATGAAAATCAGGAATGCCAAAAAAAGGGGGCTTTTGATGGCAAAGACGGTGACCATTTCGGTGACGCTCACGCAGGCGGAGCTCAAACTGGCAGAAAAACTGGCCAAAGAACACGGGCTGCCGCTGGCCCAGTGCGTCAAGCAGTTTCGGCTGTGCGACCAGGTGTTTGAGGAACACTTTGAAACGCTGAAACAGCGGGCGGCGGCCCAGCCGGAAGGGCAGCCCTTCACGGTGATGGGCCTGTTCGACGACGCCGAGTGGAACGACCTGGACCGGGGGCTGAAGCTCTCCCTCGGGCGCACCTTCAATCATTTTGTGCGGGGCGGCAAGCTGCCCGGCGTGCGCCCTGCCGGCAAGAACAGCTCCAACGTGCAGCTCTATGAAAAGGAGCGGCCCCAAACGGCGCTGGAAGAGCGACTGGCCGCCCTGGCCGCGGAGTACGGGCTGGAAAAAGCGGAGCCCGGCCCGCTGACGGAAGAGCTGGTGGAGCGGGGCGAAGCGGCGGAACTGGCGCAGCTGCTGGAGGAGGCAAAACTCGCCGGCAGCAGCACCGAGCAGGCCCTTGCCCGCCAATACGAGGCGGCGCTGGACGAGGCCCTGCGCTTCGGCCCTCTGGAAAACAGCCGGGACGAAGCCTTCTGCAACTGCGGCGAAGAAGAGCAGGGCGAAGCCTTCGACGGATGGGATTTTTAACGACAAACGCCCCGCCGGTCATTCGACCGGCGGGGCGTTTGCTGTTCAGGCGCGCAGGGTGCCGTTGAAGGCCATCACCAGGGCGCTCCAGGTGGCGGGGCCGACCTTGCCGTCCTCGGTGAGGCGGGCCAGCCGCTGGAAGGAGCGCACCGACGCGGTGGTGGCGCTGCCGAACTGGCCGTCGATGGTCACCTTGGGCACGGTGCCGCCCAGCGCGGACAGATAGCTCTGGACGCAGCGCACCGAATCGCCGGTGCTGCCCTGCTGCAAGAGGCCGGGGTAGCGGGGCAGCACCGGGGTGGGCGCGCCCGCCAGCACCTGGCCGTAGACCTTGGCCAGGGCGGCGAAGGTGTTGCGGCCGAAGGAGCCGTCGATGCTCAGGGCAAACTGACGCTGGAACTGCTTCACCGCCCCGGCGCTGGCGCTGCCGAAGGCCCCGTCCGCGCTGATGGAAGCGATGGCGGTGTAGACCTGGCGGATGCGGATGAGCTTCTGCTGCATGCTCTTGACCACCGCGCCCCTATCGCCCGAGCGGGCGGTGATGCCGCAGAACACCTCCCCCGCGCCGCGGATGTCCGCGAAGGCGGCGTAGAGGGCGTTCCAGGTGGAGGAACCCACCTGCCCGTCGGCGGTGAGGCCCGCCACGGTCTGGAACGCCTTCACCGCGTTCGCGGTGTTGCTGCCGTACTGGCCGTCCACCGTCACCGACGGCACCTGGGGCCAGCGGGTGTGCACCCCGTTCAGCCAGGTCTGCACCTGGGCGCAATCCGGCCCGGAAGAGCCGTTTCTCAAAACTGTGCCGAAATAAGGCGGCATCGCGGTGGTGCCGGCCTGTTCAATGGTTGCCATAAATCGCATCCCTCCTTGCCCCCATTGTATGCCGGGGGGCCGGGAAGGGTGCGCCGCGCTCAGTCCCCCGCTTCGCCGGTGAGGTGCTCCAGCCATTCCAGGGCGGCAAAGCGCACCTCCACCCTGGGCGCTTCCACCAGATCCTGCTGGGCCTCGGTGGGATACACCGCCGCCTCGCCGGCGGCGGGCAGGCACAGGCCGGGATAGAGCACGCAGAACCAGTTCCTGCCCGCGTGGGCCCCCAGCTCCACCCGCAGCGCGTCGTAGACCCCGGCGGGCAGGGTG
The DNA here is from genome assembly GCF_048526665.1 of Candidatus Allofournierella excrementavium. Lineage (NCBI taxonomy): Bacteria > Bacillati > Bacillota > Clostridia > Eubacteriales > Oscillospiraceae > Allofournierella > Candidatus Allofournierella excrementavium. Next base: position 14,860 of record NZ_DBGFPE010000004.1, on the reverse strand, counting down.
AAATCCTCGTAACAGGTGGTGTCGAAGTACATCTCGGTGAGGTAGACCCGGGCGGAGAGGCTGCTGCCCTCCTCTTTCAAAGTGCGCTCCACGCAGGCCTGCAGCCGGGGCAGCGACTCCTCGGCGATGCGGCGGGCATCCGCCTCGTCCTTTGCGCCGGCAAAGAGGGCAGCGGCCTCTTCCAGCACTGCGTCCCGCACGGTGAGTTTGAGGGCCTGGTCGGCCTCGGAGTCGGAGTTTGCCTGCACGTGCAGGCGCAGGGTGTTCGCCCGCACCTCGTCGGCCAGGGCGCAGAAGCTGGACATCCAGCAGGTAAGTACCACGGCCAGGAGAAGGCCCAGCCCCGCGCTGAATTCCAGCACCGCCCGGCGGCTGAGGCGAACATGAAAATGAGCAAACAAAAAAACACGTCCTTCCTTTTGGTAACATCTGCCAAAAGTATAGACGTGTTTTTTGCGGTTTATTCAGCCGCGGCGCTTGGGCGCGGGCAGCACCCTCGCGCCGCCCTTGTCGGGGGCGGCCAGATACACCTGGCGGTACTCCTTTGCCAGGGCGGCCCGGGCTGCCTCGGCCCGCTCGGGGTCGTCGAACACCCCGAACACCGCCGCGCCGCTGCCGGTCATCAGCGCCTGCTTCGCGCCGTTTTGGCGCAGCAGCTCCTTGATGTGGGGCGTTTCCTTCGCGCCGCTGCACTCCTCCAGGGCGTTGCCCATGGCGGCGCAGAGGGCGGCGAGGTCCCCGGCACGCACGGCGGCCTCGGCGGCCTCGCCGTCCGGGTGGACGCTGCTGCCCACCTCATCGTAGGCGGCGAAGGCGGCGGGGGTGCTCACCCCCACGCTGGGCATGGCCACCACGAAGCGGCAGTCCGGGCAGGGGGGCAGGGGGCGCAGAAGGTCCCCTTTGCCCTGCACCCGGCAGGTGCCGCCCAAGAGGGCGAAGGGCACGTCCGCCCCGAGGGAGGCCCCGATGGCGCACAGTTCGCTCATGGAAAGGCGCGCGTCGTAGAGGGCGTTGAGGCCCACCAGCACGGCGGCGGCGTCGGCGCTGCCGCCCGCCATGCCCGCCCGCACCGGGGTGACCTTGCGCACCTCCATCTCCACCCCGGCCAGCAGGCCGGTGTAGTGGAAGAAGGCCAGGGCCGCCTTGTATGCGGTGTTTTTTTCGTTTGGGGGCACCCGGCTGCCCGGCAGCCGCAGATGCAGGTCCCGGCTTTTGCGCAGGGTGACCCGCTCATGGAGGGTGATGGCCTGCATGATCATGTCCAGCGCATGGTAGCCGCCGGGCAAAAGGCCCACCACGTCCAGGGTCAGGTTGAGTTTGGCCGGGGCCAGCACGGTGACCTGTTTCATGGCGCGTTCACCTCACAGTTTTTTAAAGAGGAAAAACCGCTTTGTGTCGATGGCCTGCACCGGGCAGACCTCGTGGCAGCAAAAGCAGCGGATGCAGTCTTTGGGCTTGATGTGAGCCTTTTTGTTTTTCAGCTCGATGGTGTGCTGGGGGCAGATCTCGGCGCAGCGGCCGCAGCCGATGCAGCGCGCCGGGGCGATCTTCGGCCGGGGGGCGACCCACTTTTCCACCGCGGGCACCGCCCAGCGCACCGCCCGGGGGGCGGAGTCGGAAAAGTTCATCTTGCGCCAGGAATCCGGCAGGCGGAAGTTTTCCACCGGGGCGAACAGCGCCGTCTCCCCCGCCGCCAGGGCCGGGTCGAAGGCCGCGGGGCAGAGCCCGCGCCGCCCCGCCGCGGCAAGGTAGGGCACGCTTTCCGGCGCAAGGCCCAGCATCCGGCAGAGGGCCAGGTCCATGGACAGCATATCCTCCGCCGCCGCCAGAAAGCCCAGGGGCCGGGGGCTGCCGCCGCTGGGCCCGTTGCCCTCGTGGCCCACCACGCCGTCCAGCACCGCGAAGGAGGGCTTCACGGTGAGCAGCAAATCGATGAGCATATCGCCGAAGTCCTCTTTTTTGGGGCAGCGCATGTGCCACTCGGCCTTCTGCAGGCCGGGGATGCAGCCGAAGAGGTTCTTGGTGGCCGCCGACAGGCCGGTCATCATGTGGGTCTTGCACTTGGGCAGGTCGATGATAACGTCCGCCGCCAGCACCGGCTCCAGCAGGGTGAAGCGGCGCTTTGCGCCCTCGGCTTTGGGGGCCTCGCCGCTGGCGGTGCCGGTGTAAAGCTGCACGCCCTCCTCGGCGCAGACGGCGGCGATGCCGCTGGACTTCCAGGCGGCTTTCACAAGGCCGGAGGCGTGGGGCCCGCCGGGGGAATCGGCCACGGTGATGTCGGCCGCGGCCACGCCCCGGCGCTTTGCGGCGCGGATGACCGCCTTCACCACCGCCGGGTGGGTGGTCACCGCCTTTTCGGGGGCGGTGCCGGAGAGGAGGTTGGGTTTCAGCAGCACCTTTTTGCCCGGGGCCAGCAGGACGGCAGCGGGCAGCTGCCGAAAGAGCCCTTCCACCGCGTCGTCCACCGCGCTTTGGGAATAGCTTGGCGCGGCGGCAAAGAACACCCGTTCATCCATGGACGCCCAGTTCCTCCAAGAAGCGCTCGATGCGGCCCAGGGCCTCGGTGAGGTGGGCCACCGAATAGGCGTAGCTCACCCGCACATAGCCCTCGCCGGAATCGCCGAAGGCGGTGCCGGGCACCACAGCCACCTTCTGGCTGTAGAGCAGCTTTTCGCAGAAGTCGGCGCTGGAAAGGCCGGTGCGCTGGATGCTGGGGAACACATAGAACGCGCCCTTGGGCTCGAAGCAGTCCATGCCCATGTCGTTGAAGCGCTTGACCAGAAGCCGGCGGCGCACGTCGTATTCCCGGCGCATGCGCTCAATTTCGTCGTCGCACTCCCGCATGGCCACCACCGCGGCGTACTGGCTGGTGGTGGGCGCGCACATGATGCAGTTCTGGTGCAGCTTGGTCATAATTTTCATCACCGGGGCGGGGCCGCAGGCGTAGCCCAGGCGCCAGCCGGTCATGGCAAAGGCCTTGGAGAAGCCGTTCACCACGATGGTGCGCTCGGCCATGCCCGGCAGGCTGGCGATGCTCACGTGGCGCTCGGTGCCGTAGTTCAGCTCGGCGTAGATCTCATCCGACAGCACCATGATGTCGGTGCCCCGCAGCACCTGGGCAATGGCCTCCAGATGCTCCTTTTCCATCACCGCGCCGGTGGGGTTGCAGGGGAAGGGCAGCACCAGCAGTTTGGTCTTGGGGGTGATGGCGGCCTTCAGCTCCTCGGCGGTGAGGCGGAACTCGTTCTCCGCCTTCAGGGGCACCGGCACCGGCACGCCGCCGGTGAGGGTGGTGATGGGCTGGTAGCACACAAAGCAGGGCTCGGGGATGATGACCTCGTCGCCCGGGGCCACCAGACTGCGGATGGCCATGTCGATGGCCTCGCTGCCGCCCACGGTGACCAATATCTCGTGCAGGGGGTCGGCGTATTCCAGGCCGAAGCGCCGCTTCATGTAGGCGGCAATCTCATAGCGAAGCTCTTTCAGGCCGGCGTTGGCGGTGTAGCTGGTGCGCCCCTTTTCCAGGCTGCGGATGCCCGCGTCCCGGATGCGCCAGGGGGTCTTGAAGTCCGGCTCGCCCACGCCCAGGCTGATGCAGCCCTCCATCTCGGCGGCCAGGTCGAAAAATTTGCGGATGCCGCTGGGGCGCATGGCCGCCGCGGCAGGCGCGATCACCTTGTCATAGTTCATCACAGCGTGGCCCACTCCCTCTCGTCGGTTTCCTCGTCCGCGTAGAGCACGCCGTCCTTTTTATAGGTGCGCAGCACGAAGTGGGTGGCGGTGGACAGCACGTCGTCCATGGGGGCCAGGCGCTTGGCCACGAAGAGGGCGATCTCCTGGAAGCTGTGGCCGGTGAGGATGAGCTGCAGGTCGTAGCCGCCGCTCATCAGCAGCACGCTCTGCACCTCGTCGAAGCAGGCGATGGCGGAGGCGATCTCGTCAAAGCCGTGGCTCTTCTTGGGACGCACCCGCAGCTCGATGACCGCCTTGACCCGGTCGGCGTTCAGCTTTTCCCAGTCCACCAGGGCCTTGTAGCCGCGGATGACGCCAGTCTTGGTGTATTCGTCCATCTTTGCGGCCACCTCTTCCGGCGTGGAGGAGAGCATGGCAGCCAGGTCCTCCACCGACAGGCGGGCGTTTTCTTCCAGCAGTTGCAGCAAGCGTTCCATATTCACTACCTCGGTTCCTTGATGTGATTGCGGTTTGTTCTTAATTATAAAAAAAATCATGCGCAAAGTAAACAAAAAGAGTGCAAAATCTGATATAATGAGCCTAACCTGTGCGGCGCGTTTTTTTCACGCCCGGGGTGGAAAGCGAGGAAAAGCATTATGAGAGCTGTTATCACCGTGGTAGGCCGGGACACCGTGGGCGTTGTGGCCCGGGTCAGCCAGGTCTGCGCCGAACTGAACATCAACATCGAGGACGTGACCCAGAGCATCATGCAGGAGATGTTTTGCATGATCATGCTGGTGAATCTGGAAAAGTGCACCGCGCCCATGGAGACCGTGCGCGCCGCGCTGGGCAAGGTGGCCGCCGCCATGAACATGGAGCTGCACCTCACCCGCGAAGAAGTGTTCGACGCGATGCACCACATTTGAGCGGGAGGCGGTTTCAATGAGCATGATCAACACCCGCGACATCATGGAGACCATCAACATGATCTCCGGCGAGAACCTGGACGTGCGCACCGTGACCATGGGCATCAGCCTGCTGGACTGTGCCGACCCCGACCCCAAGCGCGCCTGCGAGAAGATCTATAACAAGATCACCACCCGCGCCGCGCGGCTGGTGCCGGTGGCGGAAAAGATCAGCAGCGACTACGGCATCCCCATCATCAACAAGCGCATCAGCGTGACCCCCATCGCCATGCTGCTGGCCTCGGCCCCGGACGCCGACCCGGTGGACTACGCCAAGGCCCTGGACAAGGCGGCCAAGGCGGTGGGCGTGAACTTCATCGGCGGCTTCGGCGCGCTGGTGCACAAGGGCTTTTCCGCCGGGGACGAGCGGCTCATCGAGGCCATTCCCCGGGCGCTGGCCGAGACCGACATCGTTTGCAGCAGCGTGAACATCGGCTCCACCAAGACCGGCCTCAACATGGACGCGGTGAAGATGATGGGCCAGGTGGTGCGCAAGGCCGCCGAGGCCACCGCCGAAAACCAGTGCATGGGCGCGGCCAAGCTGGTGGTGTTCTGCAACGCGCCGGAGGACAACCCCTTCATGGCGGGCGCCTTCCACGGCGTGGGCGAGCCGGACTGCGTGGTGCACGTGGGCGTTTCCGGCCCGGGCGCGGTGCGCGCGGCGCTGGCAAAGCTGCCCAAGGACGCGCCTCTGGACCAGGTGGCGGAGCTCATCAAGCGCACCGCCTTCAAGATCACCCGCATGGGCCAGCTGGTGGGCAATCTGGCCGCCAAGGAGCTGGGCGTGCCCTTCGGCATCGTGGACCTGAGCCTTGCCCCCACCCCCGCCATCGGCGACAGCGTGGCCAACATTCTGGAAGAGATGGGCCTGGAGAGCTGCGGCCAGTGCGGCACCACCGCCGCCCTCGCCCTTCTGAACGACGCGGTGAAGAAGGGCGGCGTGATGGCCTCCAACCATGTGGGCGGCCTTTCGGGCGCTTTCATCCCCGTGAGCGAGGATGACGGCATGATCCAGGCCGTGCGCCGGGGCAGCCTGTGCATGGAGAAGCTGGAAGCCATGACCGCCGTTTGCAGCGTGGGCATCGACATGGTGGTCATCCCCGGCGACACCCCCGCTGAGGTCATCAGCGCCCTCATCGCCGACGAGGCGGCCATCGGCATGGTGAACAGCAAGACCACCGCCGTGCGGGTCATCCCCGCCATCGGGCGCAGCGCCGGCGAAGAGCTGGACTTCGGCGGCCTTCTGGGCTATGCGCCCATCATGCCCATCAGCAAATACAGCCCCAAGGTGTTCATCGACCGGGGCGGCCGCATCCCCGCCCCCATGCAGGCGCTGAAGAACTGACCGGGACGGCGGCATGAAAAAACAGGACTTGGCCGCCCTGGCCGCCGTGGCGGCGCTTTACGCGGCGCTGCACTTTGCGGGCTTCGGCTGCCCCATCAAAGCCGTCACCGGCGTTTCCTGCGCCGGGTGCGGCATGACCCGCGCCTGGCTGGCGGCGCTGGCCGGCGACTGGGCCGAGGCCTTTTTCTACCACCCCCTGTTCTGGATGGTGCCGCCGGCAGTGCTGGTGTTTTTTCTGCGCAAGAGCCTGCCCCGCCGCCTTGTCACCGTTCTAGCCTGGGCGGCAGGCATTGCCTTTGTGGCGGTGTATATCCTGCGGCTGGCGGACCCGGAGGACACTGTGGTGGTGTTTGCCCCCGAAACGGGGCTTTTGAATCGTATCCTGCGGCTTTTGCCGTTTAGAAAGTGAGGAATGACCATGTTTTGCAAGCAATGCGGAAAAGAGATCCCCGAAAACAGCAATTTCTGCATCTATTGCGGCGCGTCTCAGGCTGCTGCGGAGCCCGCAGGCGAGACGGTGATCGAACCTGTTCCCCAGGCGGGGGAGCCCGCTGCCCAGCCGGAGCTGGTGGTGGAGCCGGGCCCGGCTCCCGAAGCCCCGCCCGCCCCGGAACTGGTGTTTGACCTGCCGGTGCCGGAGGCCGCCCCCGCCCCCAAGGCGCAGGAGCCGGAACCCATGCCCCTGCCCGACCCGGTGCCGGAGCCTGCCCCCATGCCTCTGCCCGACCCGGTGGCTGAGCCCGCGCCCAAAGCGGATGAGCCCGCGCCCATGCCCCTGCCCGAGCCTGTTCCCGGCCCCACCACCGGCGGCCCTGCCGGCGGTCCGCCGCCCGTTCCCCCCACCCCGGCCCAGCCTGCCGGGGCGGCAAACGCAAGCGGCGGCGTGAGCTATGACCTGCTGCTGAAGATCTTTGCCACTGTGTGCGCTGTTGTGACCGGCGTCAACGCGCTGAAGCAGATCCCCGAGCTCTTCTCCTTGATCTTCGATCTGAAGATGCTCATCTTCTATCAGTCCGTTGTTTCCGTTCTGTACATCCCCGCGACGCTGATCGCCTTTGCGGGCTATCTCGTCATGGCGCTCGTTCTTTTGCTGCTGGCCTTCCGCCGCACGAAAGAGAACACCGACGCTCTGGTCTTCGGGCTTTCTGCCGGCGCCATCCTTGTGCTGGGTTCTTACATCCTCAGCTTTGTGGTCACGCAGATCTCGCTGCTCATCAGCCACTGGTACTACATCGACGTGGTTCCCTCCCTGTGGGGTCTGGTCCGCCTCGTCTTCTGGCTGGCCGTCTGCCTGGGCGGTGTGTGGGGCTTCCTGTATCTGATGAAAGCCGCCCCCTCCTTTGAGCATCTGATGGAAGACCCCGCCGGCAAGTTCGCCATCCTGATGGACGCCCTGCAGAAGGGCGCGGGCGATGTGCAGCAGCAGGCCGGCGCGGCCGCCGCTTCCGCCAAGAGCGCCTACGACGCCCATCAGGCGCAGCAGGCCCAGGCGGCCCAGCAGGCACAGGCCCAGGCTCAGGCGGCCGGCTATCCCACCGCCACCCGCATCCCCACCAACCGCAGCCTCATCGCCTACATCCTGCTGAGCATCATCACCTGCGGCATCTACAGCTACTACTTCATCTACTCCATCGCCCGTGATGTGAACACCATGTGCCGCGAGGACGGCGAAAAGACCGGCGGCCTGCTGGCCTTCATCCTGCTGAGCTTTGTCACCTGCGGCTTCTACGGCCTGTACTGGGAGTACAAGCTGGGCAACCGTCTGGCGGCCAACGCCCCCCGTTACGGCATCACCTTCCAGGAGAACGGCACCAGCGTGCTGCTGTGGTATCTGGTTGGCATTCTGCTGTGCGGCATCGGCCCCTGGGTGGCCATGCACATCCTCATCAAGAACACCAACGCCCTGGCGGCTGCCTACAACGCCCGCAACGGCCTGTAAGAAAAGCAGCCCTTGCGCGTTCGTGTGAACAAACAGAAAAACGCCCCCGCGGCCAAAGGCCGCGGGGGCGTTCCCTTTTGTTCTTTACTCTTCGGCGCCGGTGCACTCGATGCACAGATCGCGCAGCTGCTTTTCGTCCACGGTGTCGGGCGCGCCGCTCATCAGCTCGCTGGCGTTCTGCACCTTGGGGAAGGCGATGACGTCGCGGATGGAGTCGCGGCCCAGCATCAGCATCACCAGACGGTCCAGGCCGATGGCCCAGCCGCCGTGGGGAGGCGCACCGTAGCGGTAGGCGTCCATCAGGAAGCCGAAGTTCTCACGGGCGCGCTCCTCGGTGAAGCCCAGGGCCCGGAACATGCGGGCCTGCAGCTCGGGGTCGTTGATACGGATGGAACCGCCGCCCAGCTCCACGCCGTTGAGCACCACGTCGTAGGCGTTGGCGTAGCAGGCGCCGGGGTCGGACTCCACCTTGTCCATGGAGTCCTCGGTGGGCATGGTGAAGGGATGGTGCATGGCCATGAAGCGGCCCTCCTCCTCGCTGTACTCGAACAGCGGGAAGCGCACCACCCACAGGAAGTTGAACTTGGCGGGGTCGATGAGCTCGCAGCGGCGGCCCACCTCCAGACGCACCTGGCCCAGAGCCGTGCAGGCGCGGGTGGAGTTCTCGTCGCTCACCACCAGCAGCACGTCGCCGGTCTCGGCGCCCGCGGCTTTGCGCAGGGCGGCCTTCTCCTCTTCGGTGAGGAACTTCTCAAAGCTGGAGGTCTCGCCCTCCTCGGTGAGGCGGGTGTAGGCAAGGCCCTTCACGCCGTAGGTCTTGGCCACGTCCACCAGCTTGTCGATGGTCTTGCGGGTCAGCTGATGGGCCAGGCCCTTGCAGTTGATGAGGCGCACACTGCCGCCGCCGGCGATGGCGTTCTTGAAGGGGGCGAACTCGGTGGAGCGCACCGCGTCGGTCACGTCCTGCAGCTCCAGGCCGAAGCGGGTGTCCGGCTTGTCGGAGCCGAAGCGGGCCATGGCCTCGTCCCAGGAAAGGCGCTCGAAGTGCTCGGACAGGTCGATGTCCAGCACTTCTTTCCACAGCTCCTTCAGAAGGCCCTCGCAGATGGCCATCACGTCTTCCTCAGAGACGAAGCTCATCTCCAGGTCGATCTGGGTGAACTCGGGCTGGCGGTCGGCGCGCAGATCCTCGTCGCGGAAGCAGCGGGCGATCTGGAAGTAGCGGTCAAAGCCGGAGAGCATCAGGATCTGCTTGTAGATCTGAGGCGACTGGGGCAGGGCGTAGAAGTGGCCCGGCTGCACCCGGCTGGGCACCAGATAGTCGCGGGCGCCCTCGGGGGTGGACTTCATCAGCATCGGGGTCTCGATCTCGCAGAAGTGGTTGTCGCACAGGAAGTTGCGGGTGACCTGGCAGATCTTGCTGCGCAGCACCAGCGGCTCGTGCATGGAGGGGCGGCGCAGGTCGAGATAGCGGTATTTCAGGCGCAGCTCGTCCTTCACCTTCACCTCGTCCCGGATCTCGAAGGGCGTGGTCTCGGCGGCGCTGAGCACCCGCAGCTCGCTGACATACAGCTCCACATCGCCGGTGGCGATCTTGTCGGTCTTGGCGTCCCGCTCGCGCAGGGTGCCTTTGGCGATGATCACATACTCGCTTTTCAGGCTGCCGGCCTTTTCGAACACGGCCCGGTCGGTGCCGTCGTCAAACACCAGCTGCAGAATGCCGCTGGTGTCCCGCAGGTCCACGAAGATGATGCCGCCCTTGTCGCGGCACTTGGCCACCGAACCGGCCACCACCATCTCCTGCCCGGCATCCGCCAGGCGCACTTCGCCGCAATATCGGGTGCGGCGCAGGTTGCCCATGGTCTCCATTTTTGGTTCCTCTTTTCCGCGCCGGGCAAAAGGCCCGGCGAACAGTCTTTTTACATCAGTTCATTATACTTGCTTTTTCCGCCGAATACAAGGAAAAGGCGCAAAAAAGGCCGCCCCCCGCCGGGGACGGCCTTTTTTCACGGTTTACTGCTGGGTGGGATAGGCGCGGTTGATGGAATCCTGCATGATGCACCAGTTGACGATGCTCAGGCCGATGATGGACAGCACCAGATACAGCACGCTGTTGTCAGGCGCGCCGATGGCCGTGAAGGCCTTGCCCATCTTGTAGTTCCAGTAGTAGCCGAAGACGCCGCAGGTGACCACCGTCAGCACCACCACCAGCACGCCGTCCAACTGCCACTCGCCCGGGTTGACAGTGCGCGCAGCCTCGTTGAGGGTGTACAGCCAGTACAGCCCGTAAATGCCGCAAGTTATGATGCTGAGGATGACGCAGAGCACAATGTTCTTGTTCATGATTTCCTTCCTCCCTCTGAGAAGATGTTAGAGGAATCATACCATAATGATGGGCACACCGCAATAGAAAATGTGAAATTTTACCTTACTCTGTCAAAAACTATACATCACTCAAACTCCAGGAATTCCGCGGCCTCGGCGTCGCTGGGCATGCGCCAGTCGCCCCGGGGCGAGAGGCTCACCGAGCCCACCTTGGGGCCGTCCGGCAGGCAGCTGCGCTTGAACTGCTGGGTGAAGAAGCGGCGGTAGAAGGTCTTGAGGGTGGCGCGCACCGTCTGGCGGCTCACCTCGGGGTAGGCGATGCAGGCCATCTCCAGGATGCGCTGGGGGGAATAGCCGCCCCGCAGCATGTGGTAGAGGGCGAAGTCGTGCAGGTCGTATTTGCCCAGGGTCTCCTCGGTCTTCTGCACCAGTGCGCCGTCCTGCCCCACCGGCAGCAGCTCCGGGCTGATGGGGGTGTCCAGGATGTCCAGCAGCACCCGGGTGATGCGGGGGTGCTCGTCGCACATGCGGCGGGCGTGCCAGGCCACCATGGCCTTGACCAGCGTTTTGGGGATGGAGGCGTTCACACCGTACATGCTCATGTGGTCGCCGTTGTAGGTGCACCAGCCCAGGGCCAGCTCGGACAGATCGCCGGTGCCCACCACGATGCCCCCCTCCTGATTGGCCAGGTCCATCAAAATCTGGGTGCGCTCCCGGGCCTGGGCGTTCTCGAAAGTGGTGTCGTAGAGGTCGGCGGAGTGGCCGATGTCCTTGAGGTGGCCCTCCAGAGCGTTCTTGATGGGCACCTCCCGGTATTCCGCGCCGGTGAGCTGCGCCAGCGCCGCGGCGTTGCCGAAGGTGCGCTGGGTGGTGCCCACGCAGGGCATGCTCACCGCCAGCACGTCGGCGGCGGGGCGGCCCAGGCTTTCCATGGCCTGCAGCGCCGCCAGGAAGGCGAGGGTGCTGTCCAGCCCGCCGGACAGGCCGATGACCGCCCGCTTCGCGCCGCTGGCGGCCAGCCGCCGGGCAAGGCCGGTGGCCTGGATGCGGGCAATTTCCGCGCAGCGGCCGTCCAGCTTTTCCGGCTCGTCCGGCACGAAGGGCAGCCGCTCCACCGGCCGCTGGGCCAGCAGGCGGCCCTGGGCGGCCGGGTCGATGAGGTCCGCCGCCAGCCGCACGGTGCGCCAGGGCGCGGGGCGGATGCTCTCCATATAAGAGCCGTGGCGCAGCCGGTCGGTGCGCACCCGCTCCACGTCCACCACCGCCCGGATGACGCTGCCGGGGGCGGGATAAAGCTGCTCGGCCAGCAGGCGGCCGTTCTCGCAGATCATGCCGTGGCCGCTGAACACAAGGTCGGTGGTGCTCTCGGTGTCGCCCGCGCCGGCGTAGACATAGACGCAGTCGCACCGGGCGGACTGGCCCTTCACCAGCTGGCGGCGGTAGTCGCTTTTGGTCACCGTCTCGTTGCTGGCGGAGGGGTTCAGGATGACGTCCGCCCCGGCAAGGCAGGCGAAGCCGCTGGGGGGCACCGGGGCCCACAGGTCCTCGCAGATCTCGGCGGCCAGCACCACCGCGCCGGTGCGGTCGGCCACCAGCAGGTCCTCGCCGAAGGGCACCTGGATGCACTCGCCGTTTTCCAGCGGCCAGAGCACATGGTCGGACAGGCGGGCCGAGGCGGGGGCGAACCACCGCTTTTCGTAAAATTCGCCGTAGTTGGGCAGGCAGCTCTTGGGCACCACGGCCACCGGCACGCCGCCGTGCAGCAGCACCAGGCAGTTGAAGAGCTGGTTGTCGGCGGGCACCGGCGCGCCCACGGCCAGAAGGCCTTTCACGCCCTTGTCCCAGGCCTCTTTCGCCAGCCAGTTCAGCCACCGGCGGGAAGCCTCCAGCAGGCGGGTCTGACCGAAGAGGTCGGCGCAGGTGTAGCCGGTGATGGCCAGCTCCGGGAACAGAATGACCGAAGCGTCGGCGTTTTCCACCGCCAGGGCCAGCATCTCCCGGGCGTTGGCTTCCGGGGCGGCGATGTGCACCCGGGGCGCGGCGGCGGCCACGGTAAGCAGTTGTGAAGTCATGGGTCCTCCCCCTTGGTCTCGCCTGCGCGGGCAGGCGCTTTTGTTTGTTTTGCACTATTATAACACATCCTCTTCGGTCACAACACCCACCCGGCAAAAAAGGGCGGCGCGGCGCTGCCGATAGGACAAAAAAGGCGAACGAAAAGCCGAATGTCTCCCCCTTGTCCGCCCCGCCGGGGCGGGGGTATAATGGGGTCACAAAGCACCCCCCGGGTGCAAATTTCGGAGCGAATTCTTCAACAAAAGGAGCATCGGCATCATGCGTCTTTCTGCCAGCCAGCTGACCCTGCCGGGCGCGCTGCCCGGCCCCCAGGACCCCCAGCCCTTCTTCCGCGTGCCGGTCCAGGACCTCGAGGTGCCGCAGAACGGCACCTTCCGCCCGGAGGACCTGGAAGGTTACGGCGTGGGGTGCGGCGCGCGCACCCTCCCCTACCGCATGCAGGACCGTTACACCCGCAGCGACGAGCCGGTGAGCCTGCCCACCCTGGTGCTGGAAAACGAGCACCTGAAGGCCACCCTTCTGCCCACCATGGGCGGGCGGCTGTGGTCGCTGTTTGACAAGGACGAAGGCCGGGAACTGCTGTTTGAAAACCCCGCCCTGCGCATCGCGAACCTGGCCATCCGCAACGCCTGGTTCTCCGGCGGCGTGGAGTGGAACCTGGGCCACACCGGCCACCATGTGTTCACCTGCTCGCCCCTTTACTGCTGCAAGGTGAAGGAGCCGGACGGCGGCGAATTTTTGCGGATGTACCAGTACGAGGCCATCCAGCGGCAGGTCTACCAGCTGGACTTCCACCTGCCCGACGGCGCAAAGCAGCTGGCGGTGCACGTGCGCATCGAGAACACGCTGGACAAAGCCTCTCCCCTTTACTGGTGGACCAACACCGCCGTGCCCCTGACCGAGCACACCCGCGTGTTCAGCGCTTCGGGCCAGGTGCTGCACCAGCTGCAGATGACCGAATACGGCGTGAACCCCGGCTTTGGCCGGTGCGAGATGCCCTGCCCGCCCACCATGCACGGGGCGGATGCCAGCTACCCCTGGCGCATCCCCTTCTCCACCGAGTACTTCTTCCAGAACGAGCGCACCGAGCCGGCCCCCTGGGAGGTAGCCGCCGAGGAGGACGGGCGCGGCTTCTTTGAGCGCAGCACCCAGCCCCTCTACGCCCGCAAGATGTTCTGCTGGGGCAATTTGCAGGGCGGGCGGCACTGGTGCGATTATCTCTCCAAACCCGGCCAGGGCGACTACATCGAGGTGCAGGCGGGCCTTGCCCCCACCCAGCTGCACACCGCCGTCATCGGCCCCAAGGCCGTGGTGTCCTTCACCCAGATCTTCGGCGCCTTCGCCGCCCCCGCTGCCGAGGTGGCGGGCGAGTGGCACGACGCCCAGAACAGCGTGGCCCGGAAGGTGGAAGCCCTGCTGCCCGCCGCCGAGGTGGCGGCCATCGACGCCGCCTGCGCCGCGGCGGCCACCCTGCCCGGCGGGGCCCTGCTCTTCGCCGGCGACGAGCGGGGCGGTCTGGAGCGGATGCGCCGCGCCGCCGCGGGCGAAGGGGACTTCGCGCCCCATCTGGCCTTCCCTGCCCCCACGCCGGAGAGCGCCCTCTGGCCCTGGGCGGAGGTGCTGGGCGGCGGCATGCTGCCCGACGCGGCCCTGCCCGCCGCCTACATGACCGCCCCCGAGTGGCTGGGCATTCTGGAGCGCACCGCGAACCGCCCCGACGCCACCGCCGACGCCCGCTTCCAGTGGGCCGTGGCGCTGGTGGAGAACGGCCGGGAGGCCGAGGCCGTGCCGGTGCTGGAGGCTCTGGCCGCCGGCGGCAGCGCCTTTGCCGCCGCCGCCCTGGGCAAGCTGGCCGCCCGCCGAAACGACTGGGCCACCGCCGCGGACTGGTTCGTGGCCGCCCACCGGCTGGAGGGCGACAAGCTGGACGAGAGCTTTGCCGAGCTGGCGCTGGAGGGCCTTGTGCGCGCGGGCCGCTTTGCCGAGGGCTGGGCCCTGTGGCAGGCGCTGCCGGCCCACCGCCGCACCCAGAGCGCCCGCCTCATCGCCGCCGAAGCCGCGGTGAAGCTGGGCAAGCTGGACTTCGTGGACGAGTGCTTCAAGGTGGACTACGCCATGATCCGGGAGGGCGCGCTGGGCCTTGCCAATGTGTGGTTCGAGGCCGAAGCCCGCAAGAAGGCCGCCGCCGAGAACCGCGCCTTCACCGAGGCGGACATCGACCGCACCCTGCCCCTGCCCTGGGAACTGGACTACCGCATGTTCTGAATATAAAGCCAAAAGCCGCCCCGGCGTTTTAAGCCGGGGTGCCGTAAGAAAACGACGCCGGGAAGCAGGCGCTTTTGCGGTATCGCGGCGTCAAAGCGCCTTGACAACCACCAAGGGTGCCTGCGGCGCTTTTCCTTGCGCTCCCATCAAAATCGCCCGCTTCCTGGTGCTGTGCAGTCCGGGTCCGCGAAGCGGCCAAGGCCCCGGTGGGGCCTTGGACCGGCTGGGCGGTCTGCAAAGCAGAGCGGGCGCATCTTTGTTGCGCCCGCAGCCCAC
>NZ_DBGFPE010000003.1:0-45472 GCF_048526665.1 Candidatus Allofournierella excrementavium | reverse complement strand
GCCGCCCGCGCCCGCCGCAAGCGTCAGGTGGCGCGCAACCGCCTGATCTTCTGTGCCGTCTGCCTTGTGCTGATCGCCGCGGTGGGCTTCGGCGTGTTCAAGCTGGTGGGCGTTCTCACCGACGGGAAGGAGAACAGCGGCGCCTCGGGCCAGAGCACCAGCCAGACCACCAGTTCCTCCGGCTCCGCTTCCACCTCTTCCAGCGAACCGGCCAGCGAGCCCGCCAGTGAGCCCGCTTCCTCCGGCGAGACCGTCACCCCCGCCACCGACGGCGACTGGCGGCTGACCCTGGTGAACAACAACGTGGCCCTGCCGGAGGACTGGCAGATCACCACCAAGGTGGCCGAGGCCTCCACCCAGAAGGAGCTGGCGGACGAAGCCGCCGACGCCTACATGCAGATGAAGCAGGCCGCCGCCGTGGACGGGGTGGAGCTGCTGCTCTGCTCGGGCTACCGCACGGTGGAATACCAGCAGAACCTCTTTGACCAGGAAAAGCAGAAATGGCTGGACCAGGGCATGTCTGAGGAGGAAGCCTACGACAAGGCCAAGACGGTGGTGGCCGTGCCCGGCTATTCCGAGCACAATTCCGGCCTCGCGGCGGACATCGTCACCCCCGACCACCAGACCCTGGACTCCGCCTTTGCAAATACCGACGCAGCCAAGTGGCTGTTCGAGCACGCGCCGGAATACGGCTTCATCCTGCGCTATCCCGAGGACAAGCAGGCCATCACCGGCATCATCTACGAGCCCTGGCACTACCGCTATGTGGGTGTGGAGAACGCGAAAGCCATCACCGAGAGCGGCAAGTGCCTGGAAGAATACCTGGACGGGCTTTCCGCCTGACCGAAAAGGAGACCTATGAGCTTACACACCGAATCCATCGCCCCCGGCGTGCAGCTGCACACCCTGCCGGCGGATAAATTCAACCGCTGCCGCCTTTCCATCCACTTCCGCTTCGCCGCCGCCCGGCCCGCGGCCACCGACCACGCCCTGCTGCCGCTGGTGCTGGAGCGGGGCTATTCCGCCTGCCCGGATATGACCGCCCTCTCCCGCAAGCTGGCCAGGCTCTACGGCGCGGACCTCACCGTGGCCACCTTCATGCAGGGCGCCTGCCGGGTGCTGAGCGTCAGCGTCACCGGCATCAAGGACGAGTTCGCCCTGGAAGGAGAGCACCTCTCCGCCGAGTACGCGGCGCTTGCCTTCGGCGTGGCCTTTGAGCCCTATTTTGAGAACGGCGCGTTTTCCGCCGAGGCGGTGAACATCGAAAAGGCCACCCTGGCCCGCCAGCTGGAGAGCGAGATCAACGACAAGCGCCTTTACTGCGTGCGGCAGGCCCAGCGCCGCTTCTTTGGGGATTCTGCGGCGGGCGTCGCCCGGGACGGCTATCTTGAGGACCTGCCCGCCGTCACCCCCGCCAGCCTCACCGCAGCCTACAAGGACATCCTGCGCACCGCCTCCATCGACGTGATGGTGCTGGGCATGGACGAGGCCGCCGTGCGGGCAAAGCTGGCTTCGGCGCTGGAAGGGCTGCGCCGCGAACCGGCCCCGCTGCCCTCGTTCCTGGCCATGCCCGCCGTTCCGACGCAGCATTTTGAGGAAAAGCTGGACCTTGTGCAGGCAAAGCTGTGCATGCTGTTCACCATGGGCCGCCCGGCGGACCCGGAAGAACTGGACGCCTACCGCATGGCCATGTGCGTGTTCGGAGGCCTGCCCTCCAGCCGCCTGTTTTTGAACGTGCGGGAAAAGCAGAGCCTCTGCTACTACTGCGCCAGCCGCATCACCGCCGCCTCCGGCTGCATGATGGTGGACAGCGGCGTGGAGCCCGCCAATGCCAAAAAGGCCGAGGCGGCCATCCTGGCGGAGCTTGAAAAACTGCTGGAGGGCCCCATCGCCCCCGAAGAGCTGGAAAACGCCCGCCTTGCCCTTGCCAGCAGCATGGCCGGCGTGGGCGACAGTCTGGCAAGCATGGAGAACTGGTATTTCGGCGAGATCATGCGGGGCGGCCGTGTCAGCACCCCCGAAGAGGCCGCCGCCCGGCTGGAGACCATCGGGGCGGACAAGGTGCGGGACATCCTGTGCCGGTTCACCCTGTCGGTGAGCTATCTTGTGACCCAAAAGGAGGAGACCCATGGCTGAGAACTTTGAAGCCGTGCGCCGCGCCGTCGGCTGCCAGAGCGCCGTGCTGGAAAGCGGCCTCACCGTGCTGGTGCGCCCCATGCCGGGTTACAGCAGCACCTACGCCATCTACGGCACCCGTTTCGGGTCCATCGACCTGGACTTTGAGGTGGATGGAAAGACCGTCCATCTGCCCGCCGGCACCGCCCATTTTCTGGAGCACAAGATGTTCGAGAGCGAGGAGGGCGACGCCTTCGCCCGCTTTGCCAAGACCGGCGCTTCCGCCAACGCCTACACCAGCTTCGACAAGACCTGCTACCTCTTTTCCGCCACCGACAAGGTGGACGAAAACCTGGACATCCTCCTGAGCATGGTGAACGAGCCCTACTTCACCGAGGCCACCATCCAAAAGGAACAGGGCATCATCGGCCAGGAGATAAAGATGTACGACGACAGCCCCGACTGGCGGGTGATGACCGCCATCTTCGGCTGCCTGTATCAGAACCACCCCATCCGCCACGACATCGCCGGCACGGTGGAGAGCATCGCCTCCATCACGCCGGACATGCTCTACGACAGCTGCCGCGCCTTCTATAACCCCGGCAACATGGTGCTGGCGGTGGCGGGCAACGTGACCATGGAGCAGGTGCTGGCCGCCTGCGAGCGGGCGAAACTGCCCGCCCGCCCCGGCAGCGTGCGGCGCATCGAAGCCGACGAGCCCGCGGCCATCGCCCGGCCCGAGGCCCGCTTTTCCATGCAGGTGGCAAAGCCCTGCCTTGGCGTGGGCTTCAAGGAGGCCCCGGTGCGCGGGGTGAAGTTCGAGGTCATCTGCGACATGCTCACCGAGGTCATCTGCGGCGGCATGACCCCCCTCTACCGCACCCTCTACGACCAGAATCTGGTGAACCCCGGCTTTGACGGCGAGTTCCTGGCGCTGGACGGCCTGTGCTGCTTCATGTTCACCGGCGAGACCGACCAGCCGGAAAAGGTGCGGGACATGCTGCTGGCCGAGATCGAGCGGCTGCGCACCGAAGGGGTGGACGAGGAACTGTTCACCCTGTGCAAGAACCAGCTCTACGGCGAGATGGTGCAGGACCTGGAGAGCACCGAGAGCGCGGCCTCGCTTCTGGCGGGCAGCTTTTTGCGGGGCTGCCGGCCGGGCGAGGAACTGGAAGCCCTTGCCAGCGTGACCAAACAGGACCTGGACGACGCCTTGCAGACCATGCTTCGTCCGGAGCGAAGCGCCACCGTGATGGTGGACCCCGCCTGAGGGCAGAAAAGGAGAAACAGCTTATGATGACGAATCTGGTCCAGTTCCCCCGTCTGGGGCTGGAGCTTGAAATTGACCGGGTGGCCTTTACCCTGGGCGGCCTGAACATCTATTGGTACGGCATCATCATCGCCGCGGGCCTGCTGCTGGCGCTGGTGTTCGCCTTCCACTACGCGGCGGACTTCGGCGTGGACGCCGACCGCCTGGTGGACGTGGTTCTGGTGGGCACGGTGTGCGCCATCATCTGCGCCCGGGCCTACTATGTGGCCTTCGCTCCCTTCAAATACGACTCCATCTGGGACATGATCAACCTGCGGGACGGCGGCATCGCCATCTACGGCGCGGTGATCGGCGCGGCGGTGTTCGGCGGCCTTGCCTGCAAGTGGCGCAAGGTGCCCATCCTGCCCACCTTCGATCTGGTGGCCATGGGCTTCCTCATCGGCCAGGGCATGGGCCGCTGGGGCAACTTCTTCAATCAGGAGGCCTTCGGCACCAACACCAACTCCCTCTTCGGCATGTACAGCCAGGGCACCCACGACTATCTGGCCCGCTGGCAGAGCCAGCTGGCGGCGGAGGGCGTCATGGTGGACCCCTCCATGCCGGTGCACCCCACCTTCCTCTACGAGAGCGTCTGGTGCTTCGTGGGCTTCTTCGCCCTGTGGGCCTTCATGAAAAAGCGCCGCTTCAACGGCCAGATCGCCCTGCTCTACGCCGTGTGGTACGGCGCGGGCCGCTTCTGGATCGAGGGCCTGCGCACCGACTCTCTGCTCATCCCCGGCTTGGGGCTGCGGGTGAGCCAGGTGGTTGCCCTTGTGTGCGTGGTGGCGGGCCTTGTGCTGCTGGCCGTGCTGGGCAAAAAGTACAAGAACGTTCCCTTTGAGGTGCAGCTGGCGGTGAGCGGCGACACCCTCAAACAGGCAAAGGCCGCCGGCCTCACCGACGAGCAGGTGGCCTCCATCGCCGGCAAGCTGCCGGTGGGCGCGTCCCACGCGGCCTTCGCGGCCCAGACCGCCCAGATCGCCCAGACCAACTGGGAAGCCCGGGCCGCCGCGCTGGCCCAGACAGCCCCGGCTGAGGAAGCCGCCCCGGCGGAAGAGACCGCCCCGGCAGCCGAACAGCAGGAGACAGCGGAAGAATAACCACCCGAACGAAAGGGGGAAAAACGCCATGGCGGCGCAGATCATCAGCGGAAAAACTCTGGCAGCCCAGGTCAAGCAGCAAGTGGCCGAAGAGGTGGCCCGGCTCAAAGGGCAGGGGATAACCCCCTGCCTCGCGGTGATGCTGGTGGGCAACGACCCGGCCAGTGAGGTGTATGTGCGGGGCAAGCAGAACGACTGCCATGAGTGCGGCATCGAAAGCCGCCTTGTGCGCATGGACGAAAGCGCCACCCAGGCCGAGGTGCTGGAGCAGCTGGGCCTTCTGGCAAACGACCCGTCGGTGCACGGGGTGCTGGTGCAGCTGCCGCTGCCCGCCCACATTGACGAGCAGGCGGTCATCGCCGCCATCCCCCCCGAAAAGGACGTGGACGGCTTCACCCCGGTGAACGTGGGGCGGCTGACCATCGGCCAGCAGTGCTTTCTGCCCTGCACCCCCGCCGGCTGCATCGAGATGCTGAAAGCCGCCGGCGTTTCCATGGAGGGCAAGCGCGCGGTGGTGGTGGGCCGCAGCAACATCGTGGGCAAACCCGCCGCGCTGCTGCTTCTGCGGGAAAACGCCACCGTCACCGTCTGCCACTCCCGCACCAAAGACCTTGCGAAGATCTGCGCCGAAGCGGACATCCTTGTGGCCGCCATCGGAAAGGCGAAGTTCATCACCGGCGACATGGTCAAGCCCGGCGCGGCGGTGATCGACGTGGGCATCAACCGCGGCGCGGACGGCAAGCTCTGCGGCGACGTGGACTTTGAAGCCGCCGCCGAAAAAGCCGCCTTCATCACGCCGGTGCCCGGCGGCGTGGGCCTGATGACCCGGGCCATGCTGCTGTGCAACACGGTGCAGGCCGCCCGCATGGCCGCCGGGCGCTGAAAAATCGCCCCATCCCGCCGGGCCTTTGCCCGGGAAAGGACTGAACCACATGGAAAAACGCATCGCCATCTGCCCCGGCAGTTTTGACCCCATCACCAAGGGTCACCTGGACATCATCCGCCGTGCGGCGAACCTCTTTGACGAGGTGATCGTCCTCATCATGGTGAACTACACCAAGACCAACACCGCCTTCACCGCCGCCGAGCGGGTGGAGATGGCCCGCCGGGTCACCTCTGACATCCCCAATGTGCGGGTGGACTACTACGCCGGCCTGCTGGCGGATTACGCCCGGCAGCAGGGGGCCTGCACGCTGGTGAAGGGCCTGCGCGCGGTGACCGACTTCGAGTACGAGTTCCAGATGGCTCTCACCAACAAAAAGCTCTATCCCAATCTGGAAACGCTCTTCCTCACCACCGACATCCAGTACATGTACCTGTCCAGCTCGGTGGTGCGGCAGGTGGCCAGCTTTGGCGGCGACATCTCCGAGTTCGTCTGCCCGGAACTTCTGGAGGACATCCAAAAGCGCCTTGCCCCGGCTCCCGGGGTGCTGCCCAACGCCTGAGAACGCATAAAAATGCCGGCGGCTTCTCCCTGAACGGGGAAAAGCCGCCGGCTCTTTTTTGTTCCGCGGGTCAGTCCAGCGCCTCGGCGATGAAGCCGCCGCCCATCACCGCGTCGCCGCCATAGAACACGGCGCTCTGGCCGGGGGCGGGGGCGCGGGCAGGCTCGTCGAACCGCACCAGTGTCTCGCCGTCGAAGGTGCAGCCCACCGGCGCGGCGGCGCTGCGCACCTTCACTTCGTAATGCCCGGCGGGCAGGGGCGCGCCGTCGGGGGTGCACACATCCGAAAGACGCATGCCGCCGAAGAATTCCTCACCGGCCCAGCCCAGGGCCACGTCGCCGTTCTCCCGGATGGCCTTCACAAAAGCGGGCTTGCCCAAAGCGAGGCCTAGCCCCTTGCGCTGGCCCAGGGTGTAGCGCAGCACCCCCTTGTGGGGGCCCAGGTCCGCGCCGTCCGGGGCGATGAAATGCCCTTCTTTGCCCGCAAGGCCCCGGCCCTCGATGAAGGCCGCGTAGTCCCCGTCGGGGATGAAGCAGATCTCCATGCTGTCCGGCGCGTCGGCGCAGGGGAGAGCGGCCTCCCGGGCCATTTCCCGAACATCCTCTTTTTCAAACTCGCCCAACGGCAGGCACAGCCGGCTCAGGATGTCCTGCCCCAGCCGGTAGAGCATGTAGCTCTGGTCCCGGGCGGTGCTCACCGCTTTGCAGACGGTGTAGACCCCGTCGCCCCGGTCCTCCACCCGGGCGTAGTGGCCGGTGGCGATGAAGCGGCAGCCCAGCTTGTCCGCCTCGGCCGCCAGCAATTTGAACTTCACCGCAGGATTGCACAAAACGCAGGGGTTGGGGGTGCGCCCGGCGCAGTAGGCCGCGCAGAAGGGCTCCACCACTTCTTTCTCAAAGGCCTCGCCCGCGTCGATCACCGTCAGCGGCACGCCCAGCGCCGCCGCGGCCTTTTGGGCCTCGGCCACCGCCTTGTCGTGGGTGGGGGAGAAGCGGATGACCGCCCCCTGCACCTCAAAGCCCTGCTGGCGCAGCACATTCACGCAGACGGCGCTGTCCACTCCGCCGGAAAGCCCCACCAGCACCTTGTCCGCCGCCTCAAAGGTGGAAAACCCGTTGCCGGGCAAAAACGCATCGCTCATTGCTCAAAACTCCTTGATTCTTTTTCAGGCCTGCCGCCCGCCGAATTTTTTGCTCTCGGCCACCGCCAGCCGGTCGCACCGCTCATTCTCGGGGTGGCCGGCGTGGCCCTTGATCCACTTGTAGTGGATGACGTGGCCCTCGGTCAGATTCAGCAGTTTCTCCCACAGGTCGGGGTTCAAAGCGGGGGATTTGTCCGCCTTTTTCCAGCCCCGGGCGCGCCAGCCCTTGGCCCAGCCCTTTTCCAGGCCGTCGATGACATATTTGGAATCGCTGCACAGGGTGATCTCGCAGGGCTCCTTCAGCTGTTCCAGCGCCGCAATGAGGGCCGTCAGCTCCATGCGGTTGTTGGTGGTCTCGGCTTCGCCGCCGCTCAGCTCCTTTTCGTGCTGCTTGTAGCGCAGCACCGCGCCCCAGCCCCCCGGGCCGGGATTGCCGCTGCAGGCGCCGTCGGTGAAAATTTCGATCTGTTTCATGGGCTCCTCCGTCCTGCTGCCCCGCGGAGGCGGGGCGGATGCTCTTATTATACCCGCTTTGGCCCCGGTGGGCAAGGCCGGACGGCAGGCATTCCGCGGCGCTTTTTTGTCTATACTGTCGTGAGGCAGCCCACCCTTTTTGTTGACAATAACCGATATTCGGCTGTATAATAAACGTAACTTTAAGCATCTGCTTAAAACCCGAGTGCGTTACAAAAAAAGGGCCCGGTCGCATTGAACAAATGGACTTTTCGTGCCCGGCGGCGCTGCCGCGAGACCCACCCGAACCCCATCAGAGGGCTACATACGCCCATTCACCCCGCGCCTTGCCCCGGCCCGCGTTCCGCGGCGGCCCGGGCATCTTTCGCGCACCATTTTACGGAGGAAATTTATGAATCAACCCAATCCCGAAAAGAACGCCCGCAAACCCAGAGCGCCCCGCGTCCCCAAAGCCGCGGCCCAGTCAAAGCCCGAAGCGGGCAAGAACGGCAAGGCAAAGCCCGCCCCCAAGGCGGCCCAGCCCGCCGAGAACCGCCCGGCGGACAATGCCCGCCGCAAGCCTTTTTACAGCCGCACCCGCCGGCCCCAGCAAAAGCAGAAGAACGGCCCCGCCGCCACCCCCATGCACATCATCCCGCTGGGAGGCCTTGGCGAAGTGGGCAAAAACATCACCCTGTACGAGTGCCAGGGCGACATGCTCATGGTGGACTGCGGCCTCGTCTTCCCGGACAGCGACATGTTCGGCATCGACCTTGTCATCCCCGACTTCACCTATGTGGTGCAGAATAAAGACAAGATCAAGGGCGTCATCATCACCCACGGCCACGAGGACCACATCGGCGCGCTGCCCTATCTGCTCAAGCAGGTGAACCTGCCGGTGTATGCCACCCGGCTGACCATCGGCCTCATCAAGAACAAGCTGGAGGAGCACGGCCTGCTGGGCCGCACCAAGCTGGTGGAGATCACCCCCCGGCGCAAGTTCAAGCTGGGCTGCTTTACCATCGACCCCATCCATGTGAACCACTCCATCCCCGACGCGGTGGCCTTCGCCATCGAGTGCCCGGCGGGCGTGGTCATCCAGACCGGCGACTTCAAGATCGACTACACCCCCCTCTCCGGCGGGCCCACCGATCTGGCCGCCTTTGCGGAATACGGCGCCAAGGGCGTGCTGGCTCTGCTCAGTGATTCCACCAACGCCGAGCGCCCCGGCTTCACCGCCACCGAGAAGAAGGTGGCCCAGAGCTTTGCGAACCTGTTCCGCCGGGCGGACAAACAGCGCATCATCATCGCCACCTTCGCCTCCAACCTCTACCGCATCCAGCAGATCATCGACCTGGCGGTGGAGAACGGCCGCAAGGTGGCAGTGAGCGGCCGCAGCATGGCCAACAACACCCAGATGGCCCTGGAGCTGGGCTACCTGCACGCCCCCGAAGGGGTGCTCATCGACATCGAGCAGCTGAACAAGTATCCGCCGGAAAAGATCGTGCTCATCACCACCGGCAGCCAGGGCGAGCCGCTGAGCGCGCTCTCCCGCATGGCTTCTTCCAGTCACCGCAACGTGCATGTGGGCCCCGGGGATTTCATCATCATCTCCGCCACCCCCATCCCCGGCAATGAGAAGATGGTCACCAAGGTGGTGAACGGCCTGCTTTTGCTGGGCGCGGAGGTCATTTATGAATCCATGTACGACGTGCATGTTTCCGGCCACGCCTGCCAGGAGGAGCAGAAGCTCATCCTCACCCTCACCGCGCCCAAGTTCTTTTTGCCGGTGCACGGCGAGTACAAGCAGCTGAAAAAGCACGCCATGACCGCCGAGAGCCTGGGCATCCCGGCCAAGAACATCCACATCGCCGAGATCGGCCAGGACATCCGCCTGTCCGCCGACGGGCTGGAGACCTGCGAGCCGGTGCCTGCCGGCGCGGTGATGGTGGACGGCCTGGGCGTGGGCGACGTGGGCAACGTGGTCCTGCGGGACCGCCGCCACCTCTCCCAGGACGGTCTGGTCATCGTGGTGGCCACCGTCTCCGCCGACGGCCAGCTGCTGGCCGGGCCGGACCTGGTCAGCCGCGGCTTCGTGTATGTGCGCGAGAGCGAGGAGCTGATGGACGAGGCCCGCAAGCTGGTCATCCAGTGCTTCGAGCGCTGCCGCGCCGAGCGCACCCACGACTGGAACAGCGTCAAGACCCGCGTGCGGGAGACGCTCTCCGCCTATATCTACCGGCGCACCAAGCGCAGCCCCATGATCCTTCCCATTCTGATGGAAGTCTGACCCTTTCCCCCAAGGAGGCGAATGTCCCATGCGTGACCGACCCCGTCTTACCCTGGAACTTGTCTGTGCGGCACTGCTGGCGCTGTGCTGCGTGCTCAGCGCCGTTCTGGCGGTGCTGGAGCCGGCCAGCCTTCTGGTGCTGGTGCCCGCCCTGGTGCTTATCGCCGTCGCCCTCATCCTGGGCGGGCGACATATCCGCCGGGCGGTCTGCCGGGCCGTCAGCTGCACCAAATTCGAGGGCAGCGAGCTGCAGCTGAGCCTTGAGTCGCTGCATCTGCCCGCGGCGCTGCTCAGCGGCAAGACGATGGTGTGGTACAACGACGCCTTCCGCCAGCGGCTGCTGGCAGGGGAGGACGCCTTCCTCCAGCCGGTGAGCCGGGCTCTGCCCGGCCTGGACCTGCGTCAGTGCGCCGAGGAAAAAGGCCAGAACCTGGAGCGGGCGGGCCGGCGCTACACCGCCTTTTCCGCCCCCGGCGCGGGCGGCTACGCCATTTTGTATCTGACCGACGACACCGAGCTGAAAAACGCCGCCGCCGAATACGCCGCCAGCCGCCCGGCCTACCTCATCATCGAGGTGGACGGCTACCAGGAGCTGGTGGCCGACCTGCGGGACTCCGAGCGCAGCCATGTGATGGAGGCGCTCAACCGCACGCTGGAACAGTACTTTGCCCGCACCAACGGCTTTTTGCGCCGGGTGTCGGTCTCCCGCTACATCGCCGTGGTGGAAGAGCGCCACATGAAGGAGATCGTGGCCGCCCGCTTCGATTTGCTGGACAAGGTCCGCTCCCTGAACGAAGGGGTGCAGCTGACCCTCTCCATCGGCGTGGGGCGGGGCGGCGGCTGCCTCAAAGAGTGCCAGCAGATGGCCCAGCAGTCGCTGGACATGGCCCTGGGCCGCGGCGGCGATCAGGCGGCGGTGAAGACCCCCGACGGATTCGAGTTTTACGGCGGCGTGACCCGCAGTGTGGAAAAGCGCAGCCGGGTCAAGAGCCGCATCCTGGCCAACGCCCTGGTGGACCTGGTGCGTCAGGCGGACAGCGTGGTCATCATGGGCCACCGCATGTCCGATCTGGACGCCCTGGGCGCCGCGGTGGGCGTGCTGCGCATCTGCAAAGGGCTGGATGTGCCCGCCGTCATCGCGGTGCGCCGCAAGGCCACCCTGGCGGCCAACCTCATCGAAGAGTTTGAGAAGGCGGGCTTCGGCGAGGATTTCATCGAGCCGGAAAAGGCCGCCGAACTGGTCACCGAAAGCACCCTGCTGGTGGTGGTGGACACTCACATCACGAACCTGGTGGAAAGCCGCGAACTGCTGGAAAAATGCGGTCAGGTGGCGGTCATCGACCACCACCGCAAGGCCGTGGGCCACATCGAGACCCCGGTGCTCTTCTGCCACGAGCCCTACGCCTCCTCCACCTGCGAGCTGGTGTGCGAGCTTTTGCAGTATGTGCCCGGCGAAGCGACCAATCCCACCCCGCTGGAGGCCCAGGCCATGCTGGCGGGCATCATGCTGGACACCCGCAGCTTTGCCCTTCACACCGGCGTGCGCACCTTTGAGGCCGCGGCCTACCTGCGGCGGATGGGCGCGGTCACCGAGGAGGTGCGGCTGCTCTTCAACTCCTCGCTGGAGGAATACACCGTCAAATCCAACCTGGTGGAGAGCGCCCGGCTGTACATGGGGTGCGCTGTGTCGGTGTCCGGCGAGCTGCCTTCCGGCATGGCGGTGGCGGTGCCCCAGGCCGCCAACGACCTGCTCACCATCAACGGCGTGGGCGCCAGCTTCGTGGCGGTGCAAAAAGGGGACGGGGTGAACATCTCCGCCCGCAGCATGGGCAAGGTGAACGTGCAGGTGATTCTGGAGCAGCTGGGCGGCGGCGGTCACATGACCATGGCCGGCGCGCAGCTGAAGAACGTCAGCCTGGACCACGCCGAGCAGATGCTCTGCGACGCCATTGCCGACTATCGCCGCCAGCAGCAGGCCAGCGCAAAAAATCAGCAGCCGGCGCAGCTGTAAAGGCCGCCCGCCTGCTCACATAAAAGGAGAAAACGAACCATGAAGGTCATTCTGAAACAGGACGTCAAAACCATCGGCAAAAAAGACGAGATCCATGAAGTGTCGGACGGCTACGCCCGCAACTTCCTGTTCCCCCGGGGCCTTGCCGCCCCGGCGGACGCCTCCGCTGTGAACATGGCCCGCACCAAGAGCGAGGCCCGGGAGCACCACGCCGCCGAGGCCCTGGCCGCGGCGCAGGCCCTGGCGGACAAGGTGAAGGACAAGACCGTCACCCTCAAGGCCAAGGGCGGCGCCTCCGGGCGGCTGTTCGGCAAGGTCACCGCCAAGGACGTGGCCGAAGCGCTGAGCAAGGTGGCCGAGACCGAGATCGACAAGCGGAAGGTGGAGCTGGAGCGGGACATCAAGGACTTCGGCACCTATTCCGCCACTGTGAAGCTGCACCCCGGCGTGAGCGCGGCGTTCAAGGTGAAGGTGGAGGAACTGTAAGCAGGCGGGCCCCGCGCCCGCGCAAGGCAAAAGCCGCCCCGCGCAGAGACGGGGCAAAGGATGAGGACTCATGCAGGATTTTACTTCCGTTGATCTTGAATCGCTGGGCGTCGCAAAGCCCTACAGCATGGAAGCCGAGCAGTCGGTGCTGGGCGCCGCGCTGCTGGAGAGCGAGTCTGTTCTGCCGGAACTGGTGGAGGCCTTGCGCCCGGAGATGTTCTATGTCCGCCAGAACGGCGAGATCTTCTCTGAGATGGTGCGGCTGTTCACCGCCGGCGAGCGGGTGGACCTGGTCACCCTGCTGGACGCGGTGGTGGCCGCCGGCGTGTTCGAAAGCCCCGACGCCGCCAAGGTGTATCTGGCGCGGCTGGGCGAGACGGTGCCCAGCATCAGCAACGTGGGGGCCTATGCCCGCATCGTGCAGGAAAAGTTTGTCTCCCGCCAGGTGCTGGAAGTGGCCCAGAGCATCCTGCAGCAGAGCGGCGAGGCCCCCAGCGCCGAGCTGCTTTTGGAGAACGCCGAGCAGAAACTTTATGAGATCCGCTCCGGCCGCGAGCAGAACAGCCTGACCAAACTCTCTTCCGCCCTGGTGGAGACCCTGGGCACCCTGCAGAAGATCACCGGGCCGGACAAGTCAAAATACGCGGGCATCCCCACCGGGTTTACTTATCTGGACACCATCCTCACCGGCCTGGGCCGTTCGGACCTGGTCATCCTGGCGGCCCGCCCCGGCATGGGCAAGACCAGCTTTGCCTTGAACATCGCCACCAATGTGGCCAAAAAGCAGCGGGTGCCGGTGGCTATCTTCAGCCTGGAGATGAGCAAGGAGCAGCTGACCAACCGCATCCTCTCCGCCGAGGCGGGCGTGGACAGCCACGCCTTCCGTTCCGGCGCGCTGGGCGACGCCGAGTGGGACGACCTGGCCCACGCCTCGGAGATCCTCCACGACGTGCCCATCTATATGGACGACACCTCCGGCATCACCATCCCCGAGGTCAAGGCCAAGATCCGCCGGGTCAACCAGGACCCCTCCCGCCCGCCCATCGGCCTGGTGGTCATCGACTACCTTCAGCTGATGACCAGCGGCAGGCGCACCGAGAACCGGGTGCAGGAGATCAGCGACATCACCCGAAACCTCAAGATCATGGCCAAAGAGCTGAACGTGCCGGTCATCGCTTTGAGCCAGCTGTCCCGCGCGGCGGAAAAGGCCAGCGGCCGGTCGGACCACCGGCCCCAGCTTTCCGACCTGCGCGACTCCGGCTCCATCGAGCAGGACGCCGACATCGTGCTGTTTTTGTACCGGGAGGGCTACTACGCCTCCATGAGCGGCCAGAGCCTGGAGGAGTCCGACGCCTCCACCGCCGAGTGCATCATCGCAAAGAACCGCCACGGCGAGACCGGCAAGGTGGACCTTGCCTGGGACGGCGCTCACACCCGGTTCATGAATGTGGATTATAACCATGGAACGATTTGAGGAAAGGGTGCTGGCAGCCTGCAAAGAGCTGCTGGCGCCCGGCGACAGGGTCATTGCGGCGGTCTCCGGCGGGGCCGACTCCATGGCCCTGTTGCAGTTTCTGCTGGAATATAAAGACGCTTTGGGCGTGGGGGTGGAGGCGGTTCATGTGGACCACCGCATGCGCGCGGATTCCGCCCGGGACGCCGCCTTCGTGGCGGAGTTCTGCAAAAAGAACGGCGTGCCCCTTCACGCCTTTGCCGCCGCCGCGCCGCCGGCCCGCCCCAGCGAGGAGTGGTGCCGCGAGCTCCGCTACGGCTTTTTCGAGACGCTGGCGGGCCCCGGCGTGAAGATCGCCACCGCCCACACCCTCTCCGACCAGGCCGAGACGCTGCTTCTGCGCCTTGCCCGGGGGGCCGGAGTGCGGGGGGCGGCGGGCATCCCCGCCGTGCGGGGATGCTACGTGCGGCCCATGCTGGGCGTCGCCAAGGCCGAGACGGAGGACTTCTGCCGCCGCCGGGGGCTCGCCTGGGTCACCGACGAGAGCAATTTTTCCGACGACTACGCCCGCAACCGGCTGCGCCGCCACGCCATGCCCGCCATCGAGGCGGCCTGCCCCGGGGCCGAAGCGGCTTTTGGGGAATTCTGCGCCCGCATGGGCCAGCTTGCGCAATATTTGCGCGGGCAGGGGGAACACTTGCTGATGAGCGCCGCCGCCGGCCCCGACGCCTGGCGGCTGGACGCGCTGGCCGCCGCCCCGCAGGCCGAGAGGGAAGAGGCCCTGCGCATCCTGGTGGAGGCCGAGCGGCCCCTGCGCAAGGGGGACATCCCGCGGCTGCGGGCGCTTGTGGAGCGCCGCGCAGGGGCGGTGCAGCTCACCGGCAGGGCGCTGCTGGCCGTGCGGGGCGAAGTGCTGGAACGCCGCCGCGTTGCGGAACACGCCGCCTTCGAACCGGTGACGGCGGCCCCCGGCGAATACCGGCTGCCCGGCGGCTTCGGGCTGCGGCTGCGGCTGGTGGAAGGGGACGATTGTGAAGAAACTATAAAATTTGCCCGAACTGCAAAAAAAACCTTCGACAATTGCGCAGATTATGATAAAATAGGCAGTAGCCTCTGTCTGCGCACCCGCCGGCCGGGGGACGTGTTCCGTCCCGCGGGGCGGAACGTGGACAAAACGCTGAAAAAACTGTTCAACGAAAAAAAGGTGCCGCCCTCCCGGCGCGGCGCGCTGCCGCTTCTGGCGGCGGGCGGCCGGGTGGTGTGGCTCTGGGGCGAGGGGTTCGCCCACGGCCTGCGGCCGGACGAAAGGACCCGGCGGCTGCTGGTGGCCGAGCCCTTTGACCGTGAACATGGGGAGGAAGAGGAATGAGCCAGAGAGACGACATCCTCAAGGTGCTGCTCAGCGAGGAGCAGCTGAAAGAAAAATGCGCCGAAATGGGCGCGCAGATCACCCGTGACTACGCCGGCAAGAACCTTCTGCTGGTCACCGTGCTCAAGGGGGCCGTGGTGTACATGGCCGACCTGATGCGCTGCATCGACCGGCCCTGCGCCATCGATTTCATGGTGGTCTCCAGCTACGGCAGCGGCACCAAGACCAGCGGCGTGGTGAAGATCGTGAAGGACCTGGACCAGGATCTTTCCGGCAAGGACCTCCTCATCGTGGAGGACATTCTGGACTCCGGCATGACCCTCTCCTACCTCAAGGGCCTTCTGCAGGGGCGCAACCCCGCCAGCATCCGCATCGCCACCCTGCTGGATAAGCCCAGCCGGCGCAAGGTGGACCTCGTGGCCGACTATGTGGGCTTTGAGGTGCCGGACGAGTTCGTGGTGGGCTACGGCCTGGATTACGATGAGCAGTACCGCAACCTGCCCTTTGTGGGGGTGCTCAAGCCCCACGTCTACGGCGGTTGACCAAAATGAAACGCGGGGGAAAGACCCCTGCGGATAGGAGATGAGCTTTTGCAGCACAGACCAAAATTCAACGGCGTCTACATCGCCGTGCTGCTGGCGCTGGCCCTGCTGGCGTTCAACCTGTGGACCACCTTCTCCACCGCTTCCAGCGGGGCGAGCATGCCCTACTCCAAGGTGGTGGACTACTTCGAGGCCAACCAGGTGGTGGGCTTCGAGATGGACCTGAACACCGGCAACCTGCGCCTGGCCCTGAAAGAGGGCGAGGTGCCTCTGCCGGAGGGCGTGAAGGAGGCCGCCGCCGAGCAGCAGCAGGCCCTTGACACCACCCAGGGCCTGCTCAGCGCCATGATGGGCAGCCAGCAGACCACCCAGGACATCCTTCCCACCGGGGAAGGCATCTACCACATCACCTACCGGCTGCCCTATCCGGGCATGTTCGTGAACTACGTGCAGGACTACATCGACCAGTACAACGAGGCGAACCCCTCGTCGCCCATGGTCTATGACTACATCGCGGCCCGGGCCGAGGTGCCCTGGTTCGACATCCTGCTGATGGTCATGCTGGTGGGCAGCATGGTGTTCGTGTTCTACACCATGTACCGCGGCAGCCAGGGCGGCGGCATCATGAACGTGGGCCGCGCCAAGGTCAAGGACCAGACCGAGGACAAGCGCAAGACCACCTTTGCCGACGTGGCCGGCGCCGACGAGGAGAAGAACGAGCTGGAAGAGATCGTCCAGTTTTTGAAAAACCCCGGCCAGTTCAACAGCCTGGGCGCCCGCATCCCCCACGGCGTGCTGCTGGTGGGCCCTCCGGGCACCGGCAAAACGCTGCTGGCCCGGGCCTGCGCCGGCGAGGCCGGCGTGCCCTTCTACTCCATCTCCGGCTCCGACTTCGTGGAGATGTATGTGGGCGTGGGCGCTTCCCGCGTGCGCGACCTCTTTGACAAGGCCAAAAAGACCGCCCCCAGCATCATCTTCATCGATGAGATCGACGCCGTGGGCCGCCAGCGCGGCACCGGCCTCGGCGGCGGCCACGACGAGCGGGAGCAGACCCTGAACCAGATGCTGGTGGAGATGGACGGCTTCGGCGCCAACGAGGGCGTCATCGTCATCGCCGCCACCAACCGCGCCGACATCCTGGACCACGCCCTGCTGCGTCCCGGCCGTTTTGACCGTCAGGTGTATGTGGGCCTGCCGGACATCAAGGGCCGCGAGGAAATTCTGAAGGTGCACACCCGCCACAAGCCCCTCGCTCCCGACGTGAACCTCAAGACCATCGCCCGCACCACCGTGGGCTTCTCCGGCGCCGACCTGGAGAACCTGGTGAACGAGGCGGCCCTGCTGGCCGCCCGCCGGGGCAAGAAGGCCATCACCGAGCAGGAGATCGAGGAGGCCAGCATCAAGGTGGTGGCCGGCCCCGAGAAAAAGAGCCGCGTGGTCACCGAGAAGGAAAAGCGCCTTACCGCCTACCACGAGGCGGGCCATGCCATCACCCATTACTACTGCAAGACCGCCGACCCGGTGCATGAGATCTCCATCATCCCCCGCGGCATGGCCGGCGGCTACACCATGAGCCTGCCCGAAAAGGACCAGAGCTACGTCACCAAGACCCAGATGCAGGAGCAGATCGTCACCCTGCTGGGCGGCCGCGTGGCCGAGCTGCTGGTGCTGGACGACATCTCCACCGGCGCTTCCAACGACCTGGAGCGGGCCACCAAGACCGCCCGGTCCATGGTCACCCGCTACGGCTTCTCCGAGCGGATGGGCCCCGTGGTCTACGGCTCCGACCCGGGCGAGACCTTCCTGGGCCGTGACTTCACCCAGGGCCGCGGCTATTCCGAGACCATCGCCGCCGAGATCGACAGCGAGATCCGCGACATCGTGGACGAGGCCTTCGAGACCGCCCGCCGCATGCTCACCGAGCACCGCGACCAGCTGGAAGTGGTGGCCCAGGCCCTGATGCGCCGCGAAAAGCTCAGCGGCGAGGAGTTCAAGACCCTGATGGAGGGCGGCCAGCTGCCCGAGGAAGCGGCGAAGCCTGCCGCCCCCGCCGCGGCCGAGGAGCCCGCCCAGCCTCAGGCTCCTGAAGCGCCGCAGCCCGTGAAGACTGCCGAGCCTGCTCAGAGCGCTGAGCCCGCCGAACCCGCACAGAGCGCCGAGCCCGCCCAGACCCCGGACGACGAGCCCCGGGCCTGACGCGGATTTCGCGCAACGGTATGGAAAGGAGCGATCCTTCATGGAAGAAAATTTTGACCTGTTGGCCCAGTCCCGCGCCAACTACTTCACCAAGGGCAGCCCGGTGCAGTTCGTCAAAGTGGAGCTGCTCAAGGGCGACGTGACCGGCGACATCGCCGTCTGCCTGTCCTTCAAGAACATCTCCGCCGCCCGCCTCACCCAGCTGCAGATCACCTTCAAGTGCAAGGACCGCAGCGGCGCGGTGGTCTGCCAGGACCAGTTCGTCTACGAAGACCTGAACGCCGCCCACGGCGAGGTCTTCGGCGCGGACGACGCGGTGTATATCAGCTCTTCGCCCATCGGCAGCGTGGAGGTGGAGCTGGGCACGGCCCGCTTCGCCGACGGCAGCTCCGTGGACCTGACCGGCTATCCCCGGGTGCGTCTGGCTCCGCCCAAAAAGCTGCCCGCCGAGCTGGCCGCAAAGCTGTGCGAGCGCACCCACAAAGAGGGCCTCACCGTGGTGCCTCAGGTGCTGGACGAGGGCTGGTACTGCGCCTGCGGCGCATTCCATCCCCGCGAGGAGGACGGCGTGTGGTGCAGCGAGTGCGGCTCTGACCGCATCCTGCTCCAGAACACCCTGTCCAGCCTGCTGCAGGGCGGCTCCAGCGAGCCTGTCACCGACGACGAGCCCACCCGCATGGTGCCGCCCGTCCGCCAGGAGGAGCCCACCCGCACCGTGCCGCCCATCTCGGGGCGCCCCGTGGCCGCCGAGCCTCTGGACGAGGAGGACGACGACGTGATCGTGGCTCCGCCCCGCCGCGCTGCCCGCCCCGCCGAGCAGGCGCAGCCCTCCCGCAGCCGCTACCAGGCCCGGGAGCAGTACGAGGAACAGTATGAGGAGCAGTACGACCAGGGCGAGGAAGATCCCCGCGACGTCATCGCCGGGCGCATCATCCGCTGGGCGCCTCCCATCACCGCTGTGCTGTGCGCCATCATCGCCGCTGTGGGCTTCCTGCTCACCCTGTGACACAAACCAAAAATAAAGCCGCGGTCCCTTCGCAAAGCGCAAGGGGCCGCGGCTTTTCCATCCCTTGACATTTTGTGGTCGGGCGTGGTTAAATAAATTTGTATGCGCAAAATATAGAAGAACGACCCCGCCTTGTGCCGGGGCAAAGAGGAGAGAACGGTTTGGCAAAAAAACAGGAATACTCAAACGAGAGCATCGTCAGCCTCAAGGGCGCCGACCGGGTGCGCAAACGCCCGGCAGTCATCTTCGGCTCCGACGGGGTGGAGGGCTGCGCCCACGCCATCTTCGAGATCCTCTCCAACTCCATCGACGAGGCCCGGGAGGGCTACGGTACCCGCATCACCCTCACCCGCTTCAAGGATGGCAGCATCCAGGTGGAGGACGGCGGCCGCGGCATCCCGGTGGACTACAACCCCAAGGAGGACCGCTACAACTGGGAGCTGGTCTTCTGCGAGATGTACGCCGGCGGCAAATACACCGCGGGCGAGGATAACTATGAATACTCCCTGGGCCTGAACGGCCTGGGTCTTTGCGCCACCCAGTACGCCAGCGAGTGGATGACCGCCGACGTCTGGCGGGACGGCTTCCACTACCACATCGACTTCAAAAAGGGCGAGCCGGTGGGCGGTTTGAAAAAGGAGCCCGCCACCCGCCGCAAGACCGGCACCACCATCCGCTGGAAGCCGGACGCCGAGGTGTTCACCGATGTGAACGTGCCCGCCGAATACTTTGCCGACACCATGAAGCGGCAGGCGGTGGTGAACGCCGGCCTGGAACTGGTGCTGGTGGACGAGACCGGCCCGGAAAAGACCACCACCACCTTCTGCTACCAGAAGGGCATCGAGGACTATGTGAACGAAATTGCCGGTCTGGACGGCCTGACCCCGGTGGTCTACTGCGAGTCTACCGCCATGGCCCGCGACCGGGAGGACCAGCCGGAATACAAGGTCAAGATGAGCGCGGCCTTCTGCTTTTCCAACAAGAACCAGCTGCTGGAATACTACCACAACTCCAGCTGGCTGGAGCACGGCGGCAGCCCCGACCGTGCGGTGCGCACCGCCTTTGTGAACCAGATCGACGCATTCCTGAAGGCGAAGAGCATGTACAAGAAGGGCGAGAGCAAGATCACCTTCGCCGACGTGCAGGACTGCCTCATCTACGTTTCCAGCAGCTTCTCCACCCGCACCAGCTACGAAAACCAGACCAAGAAGGCCATCACCAACAAGGGCGTGGCCCAGGTGATGACCGAGTTTTTGAAGCACAACCTGGAAGTCTATTTCCTGGAAAAGCCCGACGAGGCCCAGAAACTCTGCCAGCAGGTGCTCATCAACAAGCAGAGCCGCGAGCACGCCGAAAAGACCCGCCAGTCCATCAAAAAGACCATGGTCAGCCAGATGGACATCGCCAACCGGGTGCAGAAATTCGTGGACTGCCGCACCAAGGACCCCGCCCGGCGCGAATTGTACATCGTGGAGGGCGATTCCGCCATGGGCGCGGTCAAGACCAGCCGCGATTCCGAGTACCAGGCCATCATGCCGGTGCGCGGCAAGATTCTGAACTGTCTCAAGGCGGACTATGACCGCATCTTCAAAAGCGACATCATCACCGACCTCATCAAGGTGCTGGGCTGCGGCGTGGAGCTGGGCGGCAAGAGCAAAAAGGACCTTGCCACCTTCAATCTGGACAACCTGCGCTTCAATAAAGTGGTCATCTGCACCGACGCCGACGTGGACGGCTACCAGATCCGCACCCTCATCCTCACCATGATCTACCGGCTGGTGCCCACCCTCATCAAGGAGGGTTATGTCTACATCGCCGAAAGCCCCCTGTACGAAATCAACACCAAGGCCCGCACCTACTTCGCCTACACCGAGCCGGAGAAGGCCAGCATCCTTTCCCGCATCGGCGAGAAGGAGAAGTACACCATCCAGCGCTCCAAGGGCCTTGGCGAAAACGACCCCGAGATGATGTGGCTCACCACCATGAACCCGGAGAGCCGCCGCCTCATCAAGGTGGAGCCGGAGGACGCCGAGCGCACCGCCGCCGTGTTCGACCTGCTGCTGGGCGACAACCTCGCCGGCCGCAAGGAGCACATCGCCGAGCACGGGGCCGAGTATCTGGACGAACTGGATTTGTCCTGACGGCAGATTTGTGAGGTAAGACAAGAATGGCAAAAAAACAGACGAAAAAATCAGCGCCCGCCCGGCCCCAGCTGGGCGATAACGTGGAGATCCCCGGCGCCGGCGTGGTGGTGCGCTCGCCCATCACCGAAACGCTGGAACAAAACTACATGCCCTACGCCATGAGCGTCATCGTCAGCCGCGCGCTGCCGGAGATCGACGGCTTCAAGCCCGCCCACCGCAAGCTGCTCTACACCATGTACGAGATGGGCCTGCTCAAGGGCGCGCGCACCAAAAGCGCCAACATCGTGGGCAGCACCATGCACCTGAACCCCCACGGCGACGCCGCCATCTACGACACCATGGTGCGCATGGGCCGTGGCAACGAGAGCCTGCTGGTGCCCTTTGTGGATTCCAAGGGCAACTTCGGCAAGGCCTACAGCCGGGATATGGCCTGCGCCGCCAGCCGCTACACCGAGGCAAAGCTGGAGCCGGTGTGCGAGGAGCTCTTCCGCGACATCGACAAGGACACGGTGGAATTTGTGCCCAACTACGACGGCACCACCACCGAGCCCACCCTGCTGCCGGTGACCTTCCCCACCATCCTGGCCAACAACACCCTGGGCATCGCCGTGGGCATGGCCTCCAACATCTGCTCCTTCAACCTGGCCGAGCTGTGCGAGTCCACCATCGCCCTGATGAAGGACGAGAGCCACGACCTGCTCACCACCCTGCCCGCGCCGGACTTCGTGGGCGGCGGCGAGATCCTCTACAACGAGGACGAACTGCGCAAAATTTACGAGACCGGCCGGGGCAGCGTGCGGGTGCGCGCCATCTGGAACTACGAAAAAGACGGCAACATGATCGAGATCACCCGCATCCCGCCCACCACCACCGTGGAGGCGGTGATGGACAAAATTGCCGAGCTGGTGAAGGGCGGTAAGGTCAAAGAGATCAGCGACATGCGCGACGAGACCGACCTGAACGGCCTCAAGCTGACCATCGACCTCAAGCGCGGCCAGGACCCGGACAAGCTGATGCAGAAGCTTTTCCGCCTCACCCCCCTGGAGGACAGCTTCGCCTGCAACTTCAACGTGCTGGTGAGCGGTCAGCCCCGGGTGATGGGCGTGCGGGAGATCCTCACCGAGTGGGTGGCCTTCCGCGCCGAATGCGTGCGCCGGCGCACCTGGTTCGACCTCAAGGGCAAGGAAAAGCGGATGCATCTGCTGAAGGGCCTGGAGGCCATCCTGCTGGACATCGACAAGGCCATCTCCATCGTCCGCGAGACCGAGGAAGAGGAGGAAGTCGTCCCCAACCTGATGATCGGCTTCGGCATCGACCAGGTGCAGGCGGAGTACGTGGCGGAGATAAAACTGCGCCACCTCAACCGGGAGTACATCCTCAAGCGCACCAAAGAAATTGAAGAGCTGGCGGCGGAGATCGAGCGCCTGGGCGACATCCTGAAAAGCCCGGCCAAGATCCGCCGCATCATCATGGACGAGCTGGCCGCCGTGTCCAAAAAGTACGGCCAGCCCCGCCGCTGCCCCATCCTCTACGACGCCCCCGAAGCCGAGGAGGCCGTGGAGGAGGACACCATGCCGGACTACCCCGTCACCGTGTTCTTCACCCGGGAGGGTTACTTCAAAAAAATCACCCCCCAGTCGCTGCGCATGAGCGGCGAGCAGAAGCTGAAGGAAGGGGACGAGATCAGCTGGCAGTGCGAGACCCACAACACCGTCTGGCTGCTCTTCTTCACCAACCGGCATCAGGTCTACAAGTGCCGCGCCGGCGACTTTGCCGACACCAAGGCCAGCGTCCTGGGCGACTTCGTTGCCGTGAAGCTGGGCATGGAGGAAGGGGAGACCCCCATCTTTCTGGCGGTCACCGACGACTATAAGGGCCACATGCTCTTCTTCTTCGCCAACGGCAAGTGCGCCCGGGTGCCCCTTTCCAGCTACGCCACCAAGCAGAATCGCAAAAAGCTCCTCAACGCCTACAGCGACAAGGAGCCCCTGGCGGCCATGCTGCAATTGCCGGAGAGCGAGGAGCTGGCGGTGCGCACCAGCGCCGGGCGGCTCTTGCTGGTGCACTCCACCCAGATCAGCGAAAAGACCACCCGCGATTCGGCGGGCGTGTCGGTCATCACCCTGAAAAAGAACCAGACCATCGAGAGCGTCAAACCCGCCTCTTCCATGGAGCTGGCCAATCCCCACCGCTACCGGGTGCGCACCCTGCCCGCCGCCGGTGCGCTGCTGCGGGAGGAAGACCTGGCCGAGCAGCTGCAGCTCACTTTCTGAAAGCGGCCGCGGCCCAAGAATTTCCTTGCATTTTGCCGGGTCTTGTGCTATGATGTTCATTGCATAAAAGCGTGTAACAAAAGCTAAGGAGCGTTTATAGTATGAGTGTTATCGAGATCGTTTGCGGCGTCGTGCTGATGTTCGTGGCTGTGGCCATCATCTATCTCACCCTGGCGCAGGAGTCCAAGGGCAAGGGCCTGTCCGGCGCGATCATGGGCGAAGGCGGCATGATGGAAGCCGGCCGCACCCGCCGCAAGGACGCCAAGCTGGCCAAGGCCACCCGCATCCTGGGCGTTGTGTTCCTGGTGGTCATCCTGCTGGTGAGCGTCATCAGCGTCATGGAGTAAATCCGTAGTTTCAAGGGGGTTCGCAGACGGCGGGCCCCCTTTTTCTGAATCGTCCCTGTGTGGGGCATGGGGGAGAGTATATGTCCATTCGATCAAAAGTGCTGCGGGAGCTGGAAAAACGCCCCCGCCGGCTGGGAGAACTGAAAAGCATGCTGGGCAACGACAAGAAGGTCCAGCGGGCAGTGGAGGAACTGGCGTCCAGCGGGCGCATCCTGTGCAAAAACGGCGCGTGGTTCGCCGCCAAGGGCGGCCTTGCCGACGCGGCCATTCCCTGCAGGCTGGTCAAGCTGGGCGAGAACTTCGCCTTTGCCGCCCAGGCCGAAGGCCCGGATGTCTTCATCCCCGGGCGGGGGTTGAACGGCGCGATGCCCGGCGACGAGGTGCTGGTCAAGCTGTTCGACAAGCCCCGGGTGCCCGGCAGCCTGGAAGGCGAGGTGCTGGCGGTCACCAAGCCCCGCGCCACCTTTGTGGGCGTGGTGGTGGCCGAGGGCGGCAAGCTGTTCCTCTCGCCGGACGACTGCCCCTTTCTGCGCCTGCAGATCAAAAAGAGCGCCGCCGGCGGTGTGCGGGCCGGCGACAAGGCGGCGGTGGAGCTGCTGGAGCGGGGCGGCGACTACGCCGACCACCGCGCCGGCGTGGCCATGCGCTTTGGCAGCGCCGACAAGGCCCGTCAGTGCGTGCGGGCGCTGCTCTACGCCGCGGGCCGCACCCGCCAGTTCCCCGACAAGGTGAAGGCGGAAGCCCGCGCCGTGGCCGAGCCCGGCCCGTCGGACTTCAAAAAGCGGCTGGACCTGCGGGCCGAGCCCATCTTCACCATCGACTCCGCCGAGACCAAGGACATCGACGACGCCATCAGCGTCACCGCCTGCGCCGACGGCTGGCAGCTGGGGGTGCACATCGCGGACGTGAGCCACTATGTGCGCGCCGGCAGCGCCATGGACAAGGAAGCCATGCAGCGGGGCACTTCGGTCTATTTTGCCGACAGCGTCGTCCCCATGCTGCCCCGGCAGCTGTCCAACGGGGTGTGCAGCCTCAACGAAGGGGCCGACCGGCTGGCCTTCTCCTGCATCATGCAGCTGGACAAGACCGGCGCGGTGCAGAATTTCCGCTTTGAAAAAACCGTCATCCGCAGCCGGGTGAAGGGCGTCTACTCCGAGATCAACGCCCTGCTTGCCGGCACCGCCGACGAGGCGCTGGTGGAAAAATACGCCCCGGTGGCCAGCCAGCTGCCGGTGATGGCCCAGCTGTACCAGCGGCTGGATGCCGCCCGCAAAGCCCGGGGCGCCATCGACATCGAGACCGACGAGGCAAAGCTCCTGCTGGACGAGGACGGCCGCTGCATCGGGCTGGAAAAACGCCAGCGCGGCCTCTCCGAGCGGATGATCGAGGAGTTCATGCTGCTGGCCAACCAGTGCGCGGCAAAGCTTGCCCGCAGCCATCATCTGCCCTTTGTCTACCGGGTGCACGAGAGCCCCGACGCTGAAAAGACCGAGCGGCTGAAGGACCTGCTGCACATCGCGGGCCTGAACGCGGATTTCAAGGGCGAAGCCCCCACCGTGGCGGAGCTGGGCGCTATTCTGGACGCCACCCGCGGCCAGCCCCTGGAGCGGGCGGTGCACATGGACGTTCTGCGCAGCATGGCCAAGGCCTGCTATCAGCCCGTGCCCAAGGGGCACTTCGGCTTGGCCCTGGAGGACTACGCCCACTTCACCAGCCCCATCCGGCGCTACCCGGACCTTGCCATCCACCGCATCCTCAGCGACTTCTGCGCCGGGGTCAGCGGGCGGGAGCTGGAAAGCCGCTACACCGACTTCGCGGCCCAGGCCAGCGAGGCCTCCAGCGCCGCGGAGGTGACGGCTATGCAGCTGGAGCGCAGCGCCGACAGCTGCTACAAGGCGGAATATATGGCCGCCCATCTGAACGAGACCTTCCCCGGCCGGGTGTCCGGCGTGAGCCGCCACGGCTTCTTTGTGGAGCTGGACAACACCGCCGAGGGCTTTGTGAAAGCCGAGACCCTGGGCGGCGAGCCGGAACTGGTGGAGGGCTTCAGCCTGCGGGCCGGCGGCCGCCGCTGGCAGCTGGGCGACCAGGTGCTGGTGAAGGCCGTGGGGGCCGACGTGGCCCTGGGCCGCGTGGATCTCGAACTGGCGGAATAACCAAGGGAATATTTGCCTAAACTGGTGGCATAAACCTTTTTTGAAGGAAAGGGGAGTGCACACCATGGGCCTTGCGCTTTTGTTTGCAAAGTCCGCCCCGGTCTCATCTGAACTGGCCGCATTGAAGCCGCCCTGCCGCGGCCCGCAGCAGCTGGAACAGGACCTGCGGGACTGCATGGCGGACATGCGCCAGAACCAATTGCTGTTTGACATGGAGACCGAGCC
Source organism: Candidatus Allofournierella excrementavium (assembly GCF_048526665.1). NCBI lineage: Bacteria > Bacillati > Bacillota > Clostridia > Eubacteriales > Oscillospiraceae > Allofournierella > Candidatus Allofournierella excrementavium. Next base: position 19,411 of record NZ_DBGFPE010000003.1, on the reverse strand, counting down.
GGAGCTCATCGACCAGCGCATCTACGAGTATCAGGCGATCCAAAGCCGCTACCGCTATCTGCAGCGGCAGGCCCGGGCCGCGGGGCTCCGGGCCATCCTGTGAGCGGGGCGCCCTGGCCGGTGTGGGCCGCCGCGGCGGCGGTCCTGCTGGCGGTGGGGCTTGCCGCGGCACGGCACCGGCGGCCCGCGGGGGCGGCACTCTCCAGCGCGGTGGCGGGCGTTGCCGCCCTGGGTGCGGTGAACATGCTGGCCCCCTTCACCGGCGTGGGCCTTGCCCTCAACTGGTTCACCTCCTTCGCGGCGGTGGTGCTGGGGGTGCCGGGGGTCATCTGCCTGCTGGCCATGCGGCTGATTTTTCAGACATAACGACAAAAAGGGCGTTCCCGTTTTCAGGGAACGCCCTTTTTGTAAGAAAACGACCGGACCGTAAGCCGGGTTCTGTATTAAACGGCAATCTATCTTGGCCTTGCGTTGCCGCAAGGCTCACGCCACCTCCGGGGCGCGCGGGGAGCGCATATGCCCCATACGGGTGTTGCTTCTGGTAGGGTTTACATAGCCGCAAAGTCGCCAGTGCGCTGGTGAGCTCTTACCTCGCCTTTCCATCCTTACCGCGAAAAACGCGGCGGTTTCTTTCTGTTGCACTATCCCTGGGGTCGCCCCCGGCTGCCGTTAGCAGTTACCATTCCCCTGTGAAGCCCGGACTTTCCTCAGAGCGGACGTGATGCCGCCCCGCTGCCGTATGTTCCACTCGTTTTCCTGCATGATATTGTAACACAAACGCCCGCCCGCCGCAAGTTTTTTGCGCCGCGCGGGCGTTTGCGGCCCAAATTTTTCTTGCAATGCGGCAAAAGCGGTTTTATAATGACACTATGGGCCGCTAAAGCGGCAGAGGGAAAGTATAGAAAGGGGTTTTATCCATGTTGAAAAACGAGTATCTGGCCCGTGTGTACGCCCAGGTGGAGCAGCGCAATCCCGGCGAGAAGGAGTTCTTGCAGGCAGTGCGCGAGGTTCTGGAGAGCCTGCAGGTCATCTGCGAAAAACACCCCGAATATGAAAAGAACGGCGTTCTGGAGCGCATCGTGGAGCCCGAGCGCTTCATCCAGTTCCGGGTGTCCTGGGTGGACGACGCCGGCAAGGTGCAGGTGAACCGGGGCTACCGCGTCCAGTTCAACAGCGCCATCGGCCCCTACAAGGGCGGCCTGCGCCTGCATCCCAGCGTGAACGCCTCGGTCATCAAGTTCCTGGGCTTCGAGCAGATCTTCAAGAACAGCCTCACCGGCCTGCCCATGGGCGGCGGCAAGGGCGGCAGCGACTTTGACCCCAAGGGCAAGAGCGACGGCGAGATCATGCGTTTCTGCCAGAGCTTCATGACCGAACTGAGCAAGCACATCGGCCAGTTCACCGACGTGCCCGCCGGCGACATCGGCGTGGGCGCCCGCGAGATCGGCTACCTGTTCGGCCAGTACAAGCGCCTGCGCAACGAGTTCACCGGCGTGCTCACCGGCAAGGGCCTCAAGTGGGGCGGCAGCCTGGTGCGCACCGAGGCCACCGGCTACGGCCTGTGCTACTTCACCCAGGAGGCTCTGGCCTTCATGAAGGGCGACAGCTTCGCCGGCAAGACCGTGGTCATCTCCGGCAGCGGCAACGTGGCCATCTACGCCTGCGAAAAGGCCGCGCAGCTGGGCGCCAAGGTGGTGGCCATGAGCGATTCCTCCGGCTATGTCTACGACCCCGCCGGCATTGACCTGGACCTGATGAAGGAGGTCAAGGAAGTGCGCCGTGCCCGCATCGTGGAGTATGCCAACGCCCGCCCCGGCGCCACCTTCACCGCCGGCTGCAGCGACATCTGGACCATCCCCTGCGACATCGCCCTGCCCTGCGCCACCCAGAATGAGCTGGACGGCGAGAGCGCCAAGACCCTGATCGCCAATGGCTGCAAGGTGGTGTGCGAGGGCGCCAATATGCCCAGCACCCCCGAGGCCATCGAGGCCTTCCTGGCTGCCGGCGTGCTCTACGGCCCCGCCAAGGCTGCCAACGCCGGCGGCGTTGCCACCAGCGGCCTGGAGATGAGCCAGAACAGCCTGCGCCTGTCCTGGACCTTTGACGAGGTGGACGCCCGTCTGCAGGACATCATGAAGGGCATCTTCCATGCGGCCTACGCGGCCTCCAAAGAGTGCGGCGTGGAGGGCAACCTGATGGTGGGCGCCAACGTGGCGGGCTTCATCAAGGTGGCCGACGCCATGGTGGCCCAGGGCATCGCCTACTGATTTTTCAAACCGTGCGGCTGAAAGCGCCGCCTGCCGGGGACCCGGCGGGCGGCGCTTTTTCCTTTCGCTGGAAAAAACCACAGCAAATGGACGGAGCGGGGCGGTTGCGCGGCGGCGGCTTTTGTGCTAAAATGTAAAAGTACGTCACATGGTAAAAGGGGAGGTGGGCGCATGCCGCAGCAGACGCCCCAGGACCTCGCCTTCCCGGTGGCGCAGTCCTTTGACGGATACGCTTTGCGGGATTTCCTCGCGAAGATGGGCGTTTCGGCAGGCCTTGCGCGCCAGGTCAAGCGCACCGGCGGCTTCTTTGCCGACGGCAGGCCCCTGCGCACCTGCGACCGGGTGGCCGCGGGCATGACCGTGCGCTTCGCCCTCCCTCCCGAGCCGCCCACCACCGTGGCGGCGGAGGACATCCCCCTGCGCATCGCTTACGAGAGCGAGCACGCCGTGGTGCTGGACAAGCCCGCCGGCATGGCGGTGCATCCCACCCTGAACTACGCCGGCGGCACGCTGGCCAACGCCTGGATGGGCTGTTTGGCGGCGCGGGGCGAAACGGGCGTGTTCCGCCCGGTGAACCGCATCGACTGCAACACCTCGGGCCTTGTGCTCTGCGCAAAGAACGCCTTTGCCGCGCCGCTGCTGGCCGAAAGCGCCGAAAAGTGGTATCTGGCATTGGTGGAGGGCGCGCCGCCGGAGGAAAAGGGCGTTATCGACGCGCCCATCGGCCGTGCGCCGGGCAGCATCATCCTGCGCTGTGTGTGCGCCGAGGGCAAACCCAGCCTCACCGAGTATGAGGTGGTGCGCCGCTGCGGCGCCCACACGCTGGTCAAGGCCCGCACCGTCACCGGGCGCACCCATCAGCTGCGGGTCCACTTTGCCCACGTCGGCTGCCCGCTGGCGGGGGACGACCTCTACGGCGGCAGCCGGGCGCACATCGCCCGCCACGCGCTCCATTGCGCCTGCATCCGCTTCACCGAGCCCGTTTCGGGCGGTGCTGTGGAGGTGGAAAGCCCCCTCCCGCCGGACATGGCAGCACTGGCGGAAATGTGACGGGGATTTGAAAATCCTGTGAAAAACCGCACCCGCGGCTTGTCCCCAAAAGGGCAAAAAGTGTACAATAAAATATGAACACGCGCACAGCGCGTGCATCTTTTGCAAGAAAGGAGGAGACAGCGCCCATGGCGATCAAGGAAAAAACGCCGCCGGAAGAAAAACAGCTGGAAGGCGGCCAGCCTGCCGCCGCGCCGGAACAGACCGGCCCGGAAACCGCCCAGGCGGCCCCGCCCGAGGTGAAGAAAAAGCGCAGGGCTGCTCCGCCTCCCAAGGTGAAGAAGGCGCTGGACCCCCTGGTCACCAAAGCCAAGCAGAAACCGCAGACCGCGGTGCTGGGCCAGTTCCTGTATGATGTGGGCTTCTGGGCCGAGTACACGGTGCTCCGCGCCGGCCGCCGGCTGCGCAGCATCGGCGAACGCATCCGCGAAAAGGCGTGCGCCGTCGGCCTGTTCATCAAGAACACCGTCGGCAAGGGCCTCGTCAACGCGTGGCATGAGCTCAGCGCTCCCTTTGTCCGCTTGTGGAACGGCTTCAAAAACATCGCCGCCCTGGTGCGGGAAGAAAAGAAGACCGTTGGCACCGCAAAGGCGGTGGGGGAGGGCCTGGCTTACTTCGGCCGGGGCGTGCGCCGCTATGCACCGCTCATCCGCCCGTCCTTCGCTTACGTGCTGCCGGTGCTGGCGCTGGGCCTCTTCGTCTATGTGGTCAACACCGTTTTGGGCTACAACTACGTGCTTGCGGTGGAGGTCAACGGCAAGGTCGTGGGCCATGTGCAGAGCGAACAGGTGTTCGATGCCGCCACCGCCGAGCTCACCCAGCGCATCGACGCGCTGGGCGACGAGAGCCGTGAGTTCACCATCACTCCCACCTACTCGCTGGACGTTTCCGACACGCTGATGGACGAGGCCCAGATGGCCAACGTGTTGCTGCAGGAATCCAGCGACGAGATCCAGGAGGCCACCGCCATCTATGTGGACGGCGAGCTGCTGGCGGTCACCACCGAGGGCGAGGAGCTCCACGAGTTCATCGACAGCCTCAAGGAACCCTATGAGGACCCGGACAACCCCAACCTGCGGGTGGAGTTCACCAAGGACGTGGAACTGCAGGACGGCAACCTCTACTTCACCGATTCCCTCACCGACCTGCAGAGCATCATCGACGTGCTCACCGGTGAGGAGCAGGGCGAGGTGACCTACACCGTGCAGCAGGGCGACGTGCCCAGCAGCGTGGCCAGCAAATTCGGCCTGTCGGTGAGTCAGCTGCAGGCCCAGAACCCCCAGCAGGACATCCTTACCAGCTTCTATGTGGGCGACGTGCTCACCATCAGCCAGGCGATGCCCTATCTGGAGGTCAAGCGGGTCATCACCCGCACGGTGCAGGAGGAGATCCCCTACGATACCGTCACCACCGATTCCGCCGACCTTCCCTTCGATACCTACAAGATCGAGCAGGAAGGCGAGAACGGACTGGACGAAGTGGTCTACGAGGATACTTATTACGGCGATTCCAACACCCCCGAGACGGTGGAGATCAGCCGCACCACCTTGAAGGAGCCTGTCACCCGCGTGCGCCTGCGGGGCACCAAACTGGCCAACGGCATGGTGGTCTCCGGCACCAACGGCACCTGGGTGTGGCCGGTGCCCAACTACAAGGGCATCAGCCGCTGGATGAGCTCCACCCACAAGGGCGTGGACATCCGCGCCAACTACGGCGCGTCCATCATTGCCTCCGACGGCGGCGTGGTCACCACGGCCGGTTGGCACTACAGCTATGGCAACTACGTCATCATCAACCACGGCGGCGGGCGGCAGACGCTCTATGCCCATGCCAGCAGCCTCGCCGTGCATGTGGGTCAGGCGGTGAGCCAGGGCCAGGTGATCGCCTATGTGGGCTCCACCGGCAACTCCACCGGCAACCACTGCCATTTCGAGATGTTCGAAAACGGCGTGCGCATCAGCGCGAAAAAGTATTTTGCCGGCATGTGACCCTTTCCAAACCGTCAAAGACGCCCTTCCCCCGGTATGGGGGAGGGGCGTTTTTGACGGAAAAAGGCGGTTTTGCCCGCTTTGGAGGGCGGCGCGGGCGGCGAAACTGCGCGAAACCGGGCGAAAAACAGGGCATGGCGTTGGGACTTTTGAGCATAGAAATTACAATTTCGGCAAATACTACCCCTAAGGGTTCCCTTTTTGCGCCGTTCGGTGTATAATATAGCAGTTACAGTGCCCGGCATGGCTCTATGGGAGCCTGCAAGTGTGCCTATGCGGAGGTCATCCAATTGGAGAAATTTGTGATCAACGGGGGCAAGCCCCTCACCGGCGAAGTTTCCATCAGCGGTGCGAAGAACGCGGCGGTGGCGATCCTGCCGGCTACCATCCTTGCGGCGGATAAGTGCATCATCGAAAATCTGCCCGACATCAGCGACGTGGCGGTGTCGCTGCAGATCCTCAGCGCCCTGGGCGCCCAGATCCGCATGCTCACCAAAAACAGCTACGAGATCGACACCAGCCACATCACCGCTACCCAGGTGCCGGACGAGCTGAGCCGCCAGATGCGGGCCAGCTATTATTTCCTGGGCGCTCTGCTGGGCCGTTTCGGCTCCGGCAAGGTGGCCATGCCCGGCGGCTGCAATCTGGGCCCGCGCCCCATCGACCAGCACCTCAAGGCCTTCTGTGCCCTGGGCGCGCAGGACTCGGTGGAGTACGGCATGATCGAGGTGTCCGGCCAGCCGCTGGTGGGCGCTCATGTATTCTTCGACACCGTCTCGGTGGGCGCCACCATGAACGCGATGCTCAGCGCCGTGCTGGCCGAGGGCCAGACCGTGCTGGAGAACGTGGCCAAGGAGCCCCACATCGTTGACCTGGCCAACTTCCTCAACATGATGGGCGCCGACGTGCGCGGTGCAGGCACCGACGTCATCAAGATCCGGGGCCGCAAGGCGCTGCACGGCTGCACCTACTCCATCATCCCCGACCAGATCGAGGCCGGCAGCTACATGGTGGCCGCGGCTATCACCGGCGGCAACGTGCTCATCAAGAACGTCATCCCCAAGCATCTTGAGCCCATCACCGCCAAGATGGAGCTGGCGGGCGTCATCATCGAAGAGTACGACGACGCGGTGCGGGTGGTACGCACCGGCGATCTGCTGCCGCTGAAGATCAAGACCATGCCTCATCCGGGCTTCCCCACCGACATGCAGCCGCTGATGACGGTGCTGCTCACCCTGGCCCGCGGCACCTCCATCATCACCGAGGGCATCTGGGAGAACCGCTTCCGCTATGTGGATGAACTGGTGCGCATGGGCGCGAACATCCAGGTGGACGGCCAGGTGGCGGTGATCGAGGGCGTGCCCGAGCTGCAGCCCGCGCCGCTGCGCGCTTCCGACCTGCGGGCCGGCGCCGCGCTGGTCATGGCCGCGCTGGCCGCCAACGGCACCAGCGAGATCGACGAGATCAGCCATATCGAGCGGGGCTACGAGGACCTGGTGGAAAAACTGCAGGGCCTCGGCGCCGACATCCGCCGGGTGGAAAAGCCCGTTTCGGTGCTGCCCCAGGCGCTCTAAAAACAGATCATCGGGGCTGTGGCGCGGCAAAGCGCCCACAGCCCTTTTCTGATACTTACTATAACGAGAGGTTTCCATGGCATTCTTCACATCTCTGTATTCCGGCTCCTCCGGCAACTGCTCGGTGGTGCGCTGCGGCGACGAATACCTCCTCATCGACATGGGCAAAAGCTGCCGCGTCACCCTGAACGCCCTCAAGGCGCTGGGCCTTCCGGTGAGCGGCATGAAGGGCCTGCTGGTGACCCATGAGCACAGCGACCACATCGCGGGCCTCAACGTCTTTTTGAAGCATTACAGCGTGCCGGTCTACGGCAGCGCCGCCACCCTCGACCACCTGGACGGCCTGGGCGTCACCCCGCCGGGGGCGGAACTCATTGCCATCGAAGGCCGCTCGGAGCCGGTGGGCGGCTTTTTGGTCAGCGCCTTTCCCACCAGCCACGACGTGCCCTGCTGCGGCTTTCGCATCACCGCGCCGGACGGCTCGGTCATGGCCATCGCCACCGACCTGGGCTGCCTCACCGACCCGGTGCACACCGCCCTTTCCGGGGCTGATCTGGTGGCGCTGGAGGCCAACTACGATCTGCATAGCCTGCGCTACGGCAGCTATCCCTATTACTTAAAACGGCGTATCGAGTCGCCCCGCGGCCACCTGGACAACAACGAGTGCGCCGCCAAAATTCTGGAACTGGTGCAGCAGGGCTGCAAAAAGTTTGCCCTGTGCCATCTGAGCAAGGAGAACAACACCCCGGACCTTGCCCTGGGCGCGGTGCGCAGCGCGCTGGTGGCGGCGGGCGTGACCCCCGGCCCCGGCGTGCGGGTACAGGCCCAGAAGCGCGCGGAGCCCAGCGACTGGATGGAGTTTTGAACGATGCAGAGGATCGACCTTATCTGTGTGGGCAAGCTGAACGCCGCCTATTGCGCCGAGGGCGTGGCGGAGTATCAGAAGCGGCTCAAGGGCCTGTGCGAGTTCCGCATCATCGAGCTGCCGGAGGTCACCGTCAGCGAGAAGAACGCCGGCCCCGCGGTCATTGAGAAAGCGCTGGAAAAGGAGGGCAAGGCCATCCTTGCCAGCGTGCGCAAGGGCGCGGCCATCGCGGCCCTCTGCGTGGAGGGCAAGCTGGTCAGCAGCGAAGACCTGGCCGACCTCATCGCCCGGCAGGCGGTGGGCGGCGCGGGGGACATGGCCTTTGTCATCGGCTCTTCCCACGGGCTTTCCCCCGAAGTGAAGCAGGCTGCCGCCTTCCGCATCAGCCTGGGCCGCATCACGCTGCCCCATCAGCTGGCGCGGCTGGTGCTCACAGAACAGCTTTACCGCGCTTTTTCCATCAACAATCACGGCAAATACCATAAATGACGTTTCGCAAAAAAAGGAGGTCGGACACCATGAAAAAAGTCCTTTCCCTGTGCCTCGCCGCCGCCCTGGCCCTGAGCCTTGCGGCCTGCAAGAACGAACCGGAGAGCTACCCCGTGGAGGTGGTGGGCCCCGAGCGCACCAGCGCCCCCGTGCCCACCGCGGACCCGGAGGCGTCCGCTTCGCCCCAGCCCGGCTGGGTGGTGGCGCCCCGCACCGACATCGACATCCAGAAGAGCCTGGCGGACTATGCTAAGCCCCAGGTCACCCAGCTTGCCCAGCAGGACCAGCTTGCCTTCTTCCTCCAGAACGATAAGATCGGCGTGATCGACCTGGACGGCACGGTGCGCATCCCCGCCGAAAAGGACGTGCATTGGTGCGGTGTGTGCGGCATCACCAACTCCGACGAGAGCGAGATCTACGAGCAGGACGGCACCGTGGTGGGCTCCGGCGGCCACGGCCTTGCCTCCGGCACGCTGTATTACGATGTGAACAGCAAAAAGGTCTACGCGGAGGACATGGGCTGGCTCTACTCCTGGGAGGAGATAAAGGCCAGCACCAACCAGCCCTTCATCGCGGACGCGGTGTCCATCACCCCGAAGGAGGGCGCCGGCGGCCCGGACGACACCTACATCAGCGCCACCGACACCCCTGTGGACGTGAGCGAGGTGCAGGGCAAGATCATCATCATGCCCGACGGCACCGCGCTGGACGGCGTGGTTTATGAGGACGTGACCAGCGCCTCCGAAGGGTTGTTCGCCGCCAAGATGGCGGGCCTGTGGGGCTTTGTGAACGCCACCACCGGCCAGCAGGCCGTGCCCTTCGTCTATGAGGCGGTGCGCCCCTTCAACGAGAGTCTGGCGGCGGTGAAGACCGCCACGGGCTGGGGCTACATCAACACCTCCGGCGCCGAGCAGACGGTGATGACCTTTGAGAACGCCCAGTCCGCTTCCGGCGGCAAGGCGTGGGTCAAGACCGCCGACGGCTGGGGCGTCGCCCTTCTCAGCGACTGGAAAGCCTGATACTTACTTTGAATAAAAAAGCCGCCCGCCGGATGCTCTCCGGCGGGCGGCTCGTTTTATTTATTTCAGGAACGCAAGGTCGATCTCGTAGGGGCTCTCGGTGGAGTGCTTCATGGGGGCTTCGACGCTGTACTTCGCCAGCGCTGCCGCGGCCTTGGCCGGGTCGGCCAGAGTGCCCGCGCCGCCCACACAGCCGCCGGGGCAGCCCATGCCCTCCAGCAGGTAGCCGTTGTACTTGCCCGCGCGGGCCATCATCAGCAGGCGCTTGCAGTCCGCGAGGCCCTGGGCGCTGGCCACCTTGATCTCCCGGTCGGGGTCCATCTGCTTGATGGCGTTCACCACGGCCTGGGCCACACCGCCGCTGGCGGCAAACCCGCGGCCGTCGGCGCTGGCATGCTGGAAGTCGTCGCCGGGCTCGGCCTTCAGGGTGTCAAAGTTGACGCCCTTGGCTTCAAACATGCCCATCAGTTCCTCAAAGGTCAGCACGAAGTCCACGTCGCTGCGGATGGTGCGGCGGCTGGCCTCCAGCTTCTTGGCGGCGCAGGGGCCCACAAAGGTGATCTTGATGTCCCGGCCCAGCTTGTTCTTGGCAAGGCGGGCGGTCAGCACCATGGGGGTCATGGCCATGCTGATGTACTGGGCCAGCTCCGGGAACAGCTTCTTGGCCATCACGCTCCAGCTGGGGCAGCAGCTGGTGGCCATGAAGGGCTGATACTCCGGCACCTCACGCATGAAGTCCTTCGCTTCCTCGATGGTGCAAAGGTCCGCGCCCACAGCCACTTCCAGCGTGTCGATGAAGCCCAGCTGGCGCATGGCGGCCTTCAGCTTGCCGGGGGTCAGGCCCGGGAACTGGTTGACAAAGGCGGGGGCCACGATGGCGTAGTTCTTGTCGCCCTGGCGGATGCTCTGGATCAGCTGGAAGATCTGGCCCTTGTCCACAATGGCGCCAAAGGGGCAGTTCACAAGGCACATCCCGCAGGAAACGCATTTGTCGTAGTCGATCTTCGCCCGGCCCAGTTCGTCCGAGCCGATGGCGTTCATGCCGCAGGCGGCGGCGCAGGGGCGCTCCATCTTGACGATGGCGTGATAGGGACACACATCCACGCACTTGCCGCACTTGATGCACTTGTCCTCATCGATCACCGAGCGGCCGCCGGGGGTGAAGCGGATGGCGTCCTTGGGGCAGACCTCCTTGCAGGGGTGGGCAAGGCAGCTGCGGCACATGTCGGTCACCTCCACCTTTTTGGGCGGGCAGGCCGAACAGGCGAACTTGATGATGTTGATGAGCGGCGGGTCGTAGTATTTGCTGGCGATCACGCTGTTCTCGATGCCCGCGTTGGCGGGCGCCTGCTGGTCCATCGGGCGCAGGGGCAGGCCCATGGCCAGGCGGATGCGCTCGGAAACGATGGCCCGTTCCAGAAAGATGCTGTTGCGGTGGGTGCCCACCTCACCGGGAATGATCTTGTAAGGCAGCTTCACCATCTCGGCGGCATAGTCCTGCCCCTCGTAGGAAAGACGGGCCACCTCGGTGAATACCTTGCGGCGGATGTCGGTCACGGTGGTGTAGATACCGCGCATTGTGCTCATAAACGAACTCCTTTCCGGAATTGGGATCGCGAACAGCCGCCACACGAGCGGCTCATATTAAAACTATACCATAAAGAACCCGCGCCGCCAAGGGCGCGGTTCACATTTTACAGGACGCATGCCAAACATCTAACGATTGCACAAAAACCGCAAACACCCGCCCGGACGCTTTGTGAAAGGTTGGGGCGGGAAAGGAAAAAAAGCCCGCCCCGGCGCGGTTTGTCCGGGGCGGGCGGCGGGCCGTGGTTTTAAAGGATCTTGTTGATCTGCCCGCCGGCCAGCCAGCAGTCCAGGCTGTGGAACACGATCTGGGCGCGCTTTTCCATGGACTGGGCGGTGGCAAAGGCCACGTGCGGGGTCACGATGGTGTTGGGGGTGTGCAGCAGGGGATGGTCCACGGACAGGGGAGGCTCGGTCTCGAACACGTCGATGCCCGCGCCGCCAAGGCGGCCTTCCTGCAGCGCGGCGGCCAGGGCGGCGGTGTCCACCACCGGGCCGCGGGCGGCGTTCAGCAGCAGTGCGCCGGGCTTCATGCGGGCGATGGCTTCGGCGCCGATGAGGCCCCGGGTGGAGTCGTTCAGCGGGCAGTGCAGGCTGAGGATGTCCGCCTGGGCCAGCACCTCGGTCATGGGCAGGTAGGTGATGAGGTCGGTGTCGGGCTTGTGGCTGTGGTCGCCGGAGGCGATGATGCGGCAGCCGAAGGCGCTGAACAGCTGGGCCACCCGGGAGCCGATGGCGCCGGTGCCCACCAGACCCACGGTCTTGCCCCGCAGTTCCTGGCCCACCAGACCGTCCTTGGTGCCGCCGGTGCGGCAGCGCTGCTCCACCTGGGGCAGGTTGCGCAGCAGCGCCAGCGCCATGCACACCGTCAGCTCCGCCACCGAATCGTTGGAGTAGCCGGAGGCGTTGCTCACCGCCGCACCCATCTCGCGGGCAGCGTCCAGGTCCACGTGGTCCACGCCGGTGAAGGCCACGTCGATGAATTTCAGATGCGTGCAGGCGCGGATGACCTCGCCGGGCAGGGGCATGTTGGCCAGCATCAGCACATCCGCGTCCTGCGCCTCTTCGATGAGGCGGGCGGTGTCCCCGGTGCGGGGATAAACGGTGAAGGTGTGCCCCGCGGCGCCGAGCTGCGCCGCGTATTGTTCCAGCAGGCTGTCCGAAATGCCCAGAGACTCCAGCAAAACGATGTTCATACAATAATAGCCTTCCTTTCTGATTCGGGTCGCTGCGGCCCGCAGGCGCGTTTGACTTTATTGTAGCACTGTGGGAAACAGTTGTCCATCGGATGTTTTGCCCTCGGCCGAAAGGCAAAAGAAAATGCGGAGCATCGTCAAAAGCTTTGACGATGCTCCGCATGGTCCGAGTGTAATTATAGGACTTGGAAAAATCCAGTCATATCAATGGTTTGCAAGCAGCAAGCAAGAGGTTCTTGTGTAAAAGATTTCCGGACTACACTCTAGTGCTGTCCATTTTCTTGGGCAGCACTCTTTTCATAGCAAATAAAACTACCAAAATAGAATCCGGGAAAATCCCTAATTAAGAATCAGTACTTACATTAATAATTTCTTTTCTAAGGCTAGCCGCCTTCCATGCGATATGCAAATCTTTTGCTGGATCAGAGTGCTTATCGCACACTTGAAGAATCATATCGAAGTATGGCTCTCTTTTGTTAAGCCCTAGTTCTCCTTTGAGGTTTTTTCTATTCATTTTAAAGTACACAGAGGTAACCGCAGTCTCGGCACTAGTAATAGCTTCAATTTCATAATCACGCTGATCCATCTCGTTCCTGCATTGTCTTGCCAGAAGACAACAAATAAGGGAAGTAGTAAGGGCCGCCTTCGCCTGTATGCGAGAATCCCCATCGCTTGCAGACTTTTTTGCATATTGATATGCGGTTTTTAATTTAGAGTAGTTTTTGGGGTATATTCTGTAAATACTCTTTGATCGCTGCAGCCAGTAATCCATATCTTGATTCAAATCAGGTTCTAGTTCTTCGTATATGTCAAGAATTAATTTCCCGGCACCTTTGGCATGGCCAAAAAGTTGGTTTAAGGTATCAAAAAGAACGGTTTCAATATACAACCGCCTTTTGGCCCTGTCTTTTGAAAGTTTTGACACAATATATTTAATTGTATTGATAATTTCTTCGCTATCAAGATCCCTCATAAGTGATAACAAATAGTACTTGCTATTGTGGACCAACTTTTCACTTGAGTGGCGAGCTTTTTCACCCTTAGACACAGGAACTCGTTCTATAATACCGTGCATCCGTTCAATAAAATCATCCACATTACGAAATCGCATATTAAGTGCACTAATATCGCTGAAGTATAGTTTATCTTTAATGCACAGCAACATAAGTAATACCAGTTCTTGCTGACTAAACTTTTTGGGAAGGCTATCGAAAATTGAAAAATCAATTTTTTGATCATCACTAAGTCTTTTGAGATAATCAATGTTGGTTTCTTTTGTTTTTCTCCGACTTAATCCATATTTATCACAAGCAGGGATCAGTTGCTTTATCTCGTCACCTTCAAAACTGGGCGGCAACAATACTGTTTCAGCGTTAAGAGTGTCTGGCAAATAAATATCATTAGTATTTGTAGCAACTACCAATTTATTGTTTTTCTTTTTTAGCAATTTTTCAGAATGAGCCACCAATTGATAAGCGTAATCAGATAATGAGTTGCTATCGAATAAAAAAAGAGTCTCTGTACTGTTTTCCAAAATAGAGTGTAATAAATCCTCATCAACCATAAACTCAGAGGGGAAAAAAAGTACAGTGTATTTTTGATATCTTTCTGCCAAGATGCTTAGAACAACAGTCTTTCCACTAAAGCGTCGTCCTCGAACGATAACACTATTGTTATTAGACAGATAAGTTTCAATATTGCCAACACATTCACGCATGACCCGTAGGCTTGATTTATAAAATTGATTTTTTGCGGGATTGAAGATATTTTCACCTGAAAGATATTTAATATTTAAATTTTTATCATCCGGATTTATATCAATGGTTCGAGGGTTGGTGAACTGGTATTTAGCTCCAGCGTCTTGGGCAGCAATCTTTTCATATTCAGATACAAATTCACGATAAAATAGTTCATAATCATTTACAATAATGACTGTGTTAATTCCGTACTCTTCAAGATCAAATTCTTCCTCAGCTTCTAGTTGCTTTGTACGGATGATACAACGCAGGATATTAGATGATATATCTTCTTTTACTTGCGAATAAATATATTTTAAATCTGGTTCATTTGCTAAGCTGCAACCTATGTAAAGAATATTTGTTTGAGAATAATCGCTACTTATAGCATTGTAAATTGTCCTGTTGCTACTTGAGGTCAAAAATTCAATGTACTGATTTACACTAAATACAATATTCTTTTGCACTTTATATAGTACTTCATGCACTGCATCTCCATGAAGTTTATATACTAACTTCATGGATCTATTAGGCACATTAGCATCCTGATATGGCAATACTGGTGTGTATAAGCCAGTCCTCTCAATTCCGTCATCAACATTTAATGTATAAATATATGCCCATGGTAGCGCAAGGAAAGCAGATAAATACTCAGGAAGTGTAACTTGTGTAAAATAGGTCTCAAAAAAATCCCACTGTTTTTCTTTCGGCACGATGGAAAAAAAGCGTTCGGAAATTTTATTAAAATCAGCACTTGATAAATTGATTTGCCGAATTTCATTTATCATTTTTTTCATAATCTCTGTTGCCTGATTACCATCAGGAACAGTCGCTTTTTTTGACGAACAATTTCTTGTGAACCCCGCCCCAATTATCGGAGTCAATTTTTCGTCGTAGAGCATTTTAGCAAGCAATTTAATGCCATCGGTGTGGCTGTAATATGTGATACTCATACGGTGGCCTCTTTTCATATTTTCAAGTATAGCAATAAGAAAAATTATATTTATTATACCAAATCAAGCCAACAATGTCACTCTTTACTGCCTGATTTTTGTGTTTCACTACCTAACGAGACTACGGGTAGTGGCTTCATATATTTTTAACCAGAAAGGAGGGAGATTCCCCACGAGCCAGCCATCGGGCTGGCTTTTTCTATTTCACAACGAAGGAGGTTTTTAGGTGGCTGACGATAAAAAGAATATTCCCGACGCCGGGAAGGTAGACGAGCCCCCCAAGCCGGAAAAGGTGGAGCCTGTCAAAGCCGATTCCCCGGTGCAGGATCAGCCCACCCCGGCCAGGGCGGAGGCTCCCGTGACAGAAGATGCTTCCAAGGTGGTAACACCCCCTGCAGAGGAAAAGCCCGTTGAGGGAAAGACAGTTCCCGACCCTGCGGCGGAGCAACCGGCTCCGGCGGGTAAGGAGGCTCCCAAAGACAAGGACGCCCCTGCTCCGTCTAAGGAGGGTGCGCCGCAGCCGGGCAAGGACGAGAAGCAGACCACGATCCCCGGCATGGGAGATCCCGCCCCCGCTGGAAAGGTGGTGGATTTTACCGCTGCCCGGGATGGGGCGACGAAGGGCAAGCCCCCGGAAAAGGCTGCGGCCCAGGATAAGGGCAAGCAGGCGGATAAAGCGAAGGATGCGGCCAAGCCCCGCAGGGGCCGCCCACCCAAGGCTGACAAGGCGGCCCACGACAAGGCCAAGCCGCAACCTCGGGACAAAATGTCCCAAAGTAAACCGCCTGCCGGGAAAGGCGCTCCCGTCAAAGCAGAGGCCCCGGCTGCAACCGAGCAGCTGCCCGCCCCTCGGGACGCTGCCCGTGGCGTGAAAGAGGAGATCGTGTATCTCAATCTTGCCGAGCTGCACCCGTTCAAAAATCACCCCTTTGGCGTCCGGGACGATGCGGAAATGCAGGGACTGGTGGAGTCGGTCAAGGCTGCTGGGGTCAATCAGCCTGCGCTGGTGCGGCCCCGTGAGGGCGGCGGATATGAGATCATCGCCGGACACCGCCGCCAGCGGGCCAGCGAACTGGCCGGGTTTGTCAATATGCCCTGTATCGTCCGCAACATGACCGATGACGAGGCTATCCTCGCCATGACGGATGACAACCTGCGGCATCGGGAGAGGATTTTACCCACGGAAAAGGCCGCTGCGCTGAAACAGCAGGTGGAGGCCATCAAGCACCAAGGAGCCCGCCCCGGCGAGGATGACCGGGATGCTGGAAAACGCTCCACGCAGATTGTCGGGGATCGCAACGGCATGAATTACAAGCAGGTGCAGCGGTATATCCGCCTGACCGAGCTTGTCCCTGATCTGCAAAAAATGGTGGACGAGAAGCAGCTCTCCTTTACCCCTGCCGTGGAGATTTCTTTCATCCGCCCCAGGCACCAGAAGTATATCGCCGTTGCCATTGAGGGGCAAGCGTCCTCCCCGTCCCTTTCACAAGCCCAGAAGATGCGGGAGCTGGACAAGGAGGGCAAGCTGAACGGCGATGTGATCGACGGCATTTTGAGCGAACAGAAAAAGGAGGTTGACAAGGTGATCATCAACAGCGCCGAACTGGAAAAGTATTTTGGCAAGGACAAGACGCCCCGGGAGATGAAGGACACCATTCTGGCCCTGCTGGACGAGTGGAAGGAGAAGCAGCCCCCGGAGCTGGGCAAGCCCGACAAGAAAAAGGATATGGAGAAGTAACCGACCTTGGGACAATTTGTCCCGAGGTCTTTTTCGTCCCCTCGTTTAAGGCTCTGGTGCTTGATCCCCCGTCGCCGCCTTTTACACGGCATGGCTGGGCGCTGTCCGTCAAGGGTGCACGGCACCGCCGCCCTGCGGCGGCTTGCCCTTTACGGGCGGCCCCGGCTGTGCCATTCTCGGAGGCGTGACGGGGGCATATCCTCCAGAGCCGCCCCCTTTCCCATGAATGGGAAAGGGCGGGGGGAAAGGGTTGAACACAACGGAACGGAGGTTTTCTATGAAAAGGCCCCTTGCGTATATCACCGCCGCATGGTGCGGCGAGGACTACAAGAACACGGAACAGGCGGCCCGGTATTGCCGGGCGGTGTATGAGGCGGGCTTTTCGCCCATCTGCCCTACACTGTATCTGCCCCTGTTCCTCAACGATGCCGTCCCAGAGGAGCATAAGAGCGGCATCGATATGAGCCGAGACCTGCTGCGTCGCTCCCATGTGCTGGTGGTGTGCGGCCAGACCGTTACCGAGGCCATGAAGAATGACATCGCCGTGGCCCAGCGGCTGGGGATTACCGCCACAACGCTGGAGGGCATCCTCACCGTCAAAGGACAGGGACGGCGCTGATGCCCGCCCTGTTTGAAGCCTATGTCACCAATTTGGGGAAGTACAACGAAGGTGAACTGGTAGGCGAATATCTGAAATTCCCCACGACACCCGAGGAGGTGCAGGCTCTCTTAAAGCGCATCGGCATTGACGGGGTGCGGTATGAGGAAATCTTCATCACCGACTTTGATGGGGATGTGCTGGGGCTATACGACCACTTGGGTGAATATGAGGACATCGACGAGCTCAACCATCTGGCCTGTGTGATCTCCGAGCTGGATCAAAGCGATCTGGAGAAGTTTGAAGCGGTCATTGACAGCGGCGAATACACCGGCAGCGTGAAAGAGCTGATCAATCTGGCGCAAAATCTGGATTGCTTCGAGTTTTATCCAGGTGTGACAGACGATGAAACGCTGGGGCGCATCTATGTGGAGGACATGGAGGCCATCGATGTGCCGGAACACTTACTCAACTATTTCGACTACGAGGCGTACGGGAGGGATATTCGGCTCAACGAGGATGGACACTACGCCCCCGGCGGATATGTGCTGAACAATGGCGGCAGCTTCATTGAACACTACCACGGGCGGGAGGACATTCCCGACGAGCACAGGGTTTTCTCCATGCCCAAGCTCAACATCCGGGAACAGATGGCCGCTTACAAAGAGGTCATAGACCGTTCCTCGTTGGAAGGAGAGCGGCTGCACCCGAGAAAGGAGGTGCCGGAGCGATAACAACACTTCGGGACAATTTGTCCCAAAGAAAGGGGTGGTTTGATTGGTAGATGAAGATATTTCCCGGCGCACGATTGCCGTTTCCGTGAAGGCGTCCAAGCTGACCGCCCTGGGCCTTGCCTATGTCGTGCGAGGTGTGGGCCGGAAAATAGCCAAGCACCACCGGGCCAAGCAGACGCCCCACGGCAAGCAGAGCGTGAAAAAGCTCATGGCCCACGGCGCATCGGCGTCCAGCATTGAGTTGTCCGGCGATACCAAGTTGTTTGACCGGGTGGCCCGGAAATGGAATGTGGACTACGCCTTTTATAAAACCGGGCCGGACAAATATCTGCTGTTCTTCAAGGCTGGGCAGGCCGACGCCATGACCGCCTGCTTCTCGGAGTACTCCCGCAAGGTGCTGAACAAGTCCAAGTCCCGGCGCATCCCCATCCGAGATCAGCTCAAACGGGCATCGGATCAGCTTGCCCAGGAGCGGCCCCGCCTCAAAGAGCGGGTACAGGAGGTGGCTCATGCCGACAGATAAGATCCGAAAGTACATTCTTCCCAACATTCCCTATCTGTTCATCGGCTGGGCCTGCCTGAAGCTGGGGACGGCCTACCGTCTGGCGGCAGGGGCTGGGTTTGGGGAAAAGCTGCTGGGGCTGGGCCGGAGCATCGGCCCGGCCTTTGCTGACTTTGCTCCGGGGCTTGATCCCTTTGACTGGCTGGTGGGCCTTATAGAGGCGGTGGCCTTTCGCCTGCTGATCTACTTCAAAAGCAAAAACGCAAAGAAGTACAGGCGGGACGAGGAATACGGCTCCGCCCGGTGGGGCACCGAAAAAGACATCAAGCCTTTTGTCGATCCTAAGTTTGAAAATAATATCATTCTCACCGGGACAGAGCTGCTCACCATCAACACCCGGCCCAAAAATCCGGCCAACGCCCGCAACCTAAACGCCTGCGTCATCGGCTCGTCCGGCTCCGGCAAAACCCGGTTCTGGCTCACGCCCCAGCTGCTCCAGGCTCATTCCTCGTATGTCTGTGTCGATCCGAAAGGAGGAGTCCTCGGGCAAGTAGGCCACTTTCTCCAACAGCGGGGATACAAAATCAAGGTATTCAACAGCATAGATTTTACAAAATCCATGCACTATAACCCGCTGGCCTACATCAAGAACGAGGCGGACATCTTGAAGTTTGTAAACGCCCTGATTTCCAACACCAAGGGCGAGGGCAAAGAGGGCGATCCGTTCTGGACGAAGGCCGAAACGCTTTTGTATTGCGCCCTGCTGGGGTACATCATTTTTGAGGGCTCCGAGGAGGAGCGCAACATGAATACGCTGGTTGACATGATCTCCGGCATGGAAGTGAAGGAGGATGACGAGGACTTTCTCAATGCCGTGGACTATATGTTCAAGGGACTGGAACAGCGCAAGCCAGATTGCTTTGCGGTGAAACAGTACAAGAAGTACAAGCTGGCCAGCGGTGATATATGCTCTAAGTGACTTCTTAATCATGATTGTGTCATGGTTAGTGAAGCAATCACTTAGAGCATTTTTGTTTCAGGAGGTACAGCCATGAGAAATGAAAAAATTACCCCACTGTACGAGCGCCTGAGCCGGGACGATGAGTTACAGGGCG
>NZ_DBGFPE010000002.1:0-1421 GCF_048526665.1 Candidatus Allofournierella excrementavium | reverse complement strand
GACCACCCAGGCCATGAACAGCGCCATTGTGGAGTACATCGGCGGCATTGAGGTCATCAAGGCGTTCAACCAGGGCAAGCAGTCCTATGCCCGCTTCTCCGACAGCGTAAAGGCCAACGCCTCCTACTTCTACCACTGGATGAAGAGCTGCCAGATGCCGGTCTCTCTGGCCCGTGCCATCTCACCTACCACCATGATTACTATTCTGCCGGTGGGCTGGCTTCTCTACACCGGAGGGAGTCTGCCCATCGAGACCTTTATCACCACCATCGTCCTGTCCCTGGGCATTGCCGGGCCTCTGCTGGCCGCTATGGACTTTGTGGACAGCCTTGCCAAAGTGGGCACCATCGTGGGCTCGGTGGACGCCATCCTGAACGGGGCGGAGCAGGATCACGGGGAAGCGTCGGTGGAGTTCCGGGGCCGGGACATCAAGCTCTCCCATGTGTCTTTCGGCTACCACGCGGACAAGGAGGTGCTCCACGATGTGTCCCTCACCATTCCCGCCGGGAGCATGACCGCCTTTGTGGGGCCCTCTGGCTCGGGCAAGTCCACCATCGCCAAGCTGATCGCCGGCTTTTGGGATGTAACCTCCGGCTCCATCACCTTGGGCGGACAAGACTTGAAGCGGGTCCCACTGAAGCAGCTCTATGACCAGGTGGCCTTTGTCTCCCAGGACAACTACCTCTTTGACGAGAGCATCCGGGAAAATATCCGCATGGGTCGCCCGGCGGCCACCGACGCCGAGGTGGAGGCCGTGGCAAAGGCCGCCGGGTGCGACGCCTTTATCCGGGGCCTGGAACGCGGCTACGACACCGTGGTGGGCGGAGGCGGCGCCCATCTGTCCGGCGGCGAACGCCAGCGCATCGCCATCGCCCGGGCCATGCTCAAAGACGCGCCCATTGTGGTGCTGGACGAGGCGACCGCCTACATAGACCCCGAGAACGAAGCTGTTGTTCAGCAGGCCGTGGGTAAGCTGGTGGCGGGAAAGACCGTTCTGGTCATCGCCCACCGCCTCAGCACCATCACGGGAGCGGATCAGATTGTGGTAGTCAATGGCGGCCGCATCCAGGATGCGGGCACCCACGAAGAACTTTTGAAAAACTGCCCGCTGTATCAAGAGATGTGGCGGGCTCACATGGGCGCAAAGGAGGGAGAACAGGCATGATCGGCGTTCTGAAAAAAATCTGGCACTTTGCCGGCGAGGAACAGGGCAATATCCGGAAGTCCATGATTTTAGGCTTCTTTTACGCGGTGTTTCATATGTTCCAGATTGCGGCTATCTATGTGGTGGTGCTGGCCCTCGTGGGCGGCTCCACAGACTCCGCCCCGGCCTGGCAGGCGCTGGGGCTTCTGCTGGCCAGCATTCTGGGCCGGGCGGTCCTCAACCGCTTCAGCCAGCTCCAGCAGACCCACGCCGGCTA
>NZ_DBGFPE010000001.1:0-54266 GCF_048526665.1 Candidatus Allofournierella excrementavium | reverse complement strand
CTTGAATAGCCAGCAGGGGTCTGACAAGACCTCAGCTTTGCTATACCTTTCTTGAGCCATCTCTTTTTCACCACCACCATTCATTTTTGGGGTTGACTTTTAATAGTTAATCTTTCTGTTTTATGATACCACAGCGGAGATTTTCCGGCAATTGCGCCGGCCGGGGTACGGCTGCAAAAATATTGCAAAAAAGCTGGTTTTTCTCAAACGGGTTTTGTATGATAGAAGCAGAGATTTGCGGCTCGCTGCGGCGTTTACCGAGGACGCATTGCGCTCTTTTCTCGCGAAAATTTCAAACCATATTCCGAAATACCTTTCGAGGAGGAATCGAATGTGAAAAAGGAATTGGAAAACAATGTTCTCACTCCCACGGAAAAAGCTCCGAACTCCTTCGGAAAAGCAATGGGACATCTGGGCGTTCATGCCAAAGAAACCGTGGCCAAAGCACAGAGCGCTGTGATGCATGCCGTGGACAAAAACGGTAACGGAAAAATCGACGCGGAAGACTTTGGCCTGACCCGTGAAAACCTGGAGGACGCAGGCGAAACAATGAAAGGCGTCGCCCTTGCCGCCGGGCATGGACTCAAGGCAGGAAGCGCTGCTATGGGGAAAGCCTTTGCCGAAGCCCGACTGGAACTTGACCTCAAAACGTTAAAGCCGGCCTTTGCGGATACCTTGCCCTTCACCGCCAAAGACAGCCAGGCGGATGCCGCGCAGCCAAGCATCCTCTCCATTGTCGCTCGGGACAAAAAAAGAAGTGAGAGCGAAGTGTGCCGCGGAGCGGTGGGATACTATCAGTCCGCAAAGGGATATGAACTGCTGAATCTTTACGAAGACTACGTGCCACAGTTATCACTGGCATTTTACCCTGCTGCAGCCAAGGGCGTTTTCCTGGCAGACCCTTATCAGACAGGGGTCTATATCGCTCTGGACGAATACTTTGACTTCATCCGCAAGGCGCTTGTGAACGAACTGGAAGTCGTGGCGCAGGACCTTGGCGCAAAACATGTCCGCATCAGTTTCAAAGAGGACAAAAAAGCGCTGGTTGCGCAGCAGGTCAAAACCAAAGCAAAAACGCAGATGGAGTCGGTGTCTGCCAGCCGTTCGGCTTCCGTGGATGAATTCTCCAGCGTGGAAATCGCCGCCGATGTGAAGTTCAGCGGACATGATTCTCCCATTGCGCCGCCCCTTGTCTACTTCAAAAACGAGAGTGACATTGTGAAGCTGGTCCGTATGCGCACCAGCGATGGTTTCAATAAAATCGAATCCAAAACTTATCGTTTTCAGTGCAATCGTCTGTTCGGCGCCAAAGAAGATGACTCCGCGCAAATCAGCGCGATCCTGAACGGCATCAAATGCACCGGGTCGGCCTCCTTCAGCCAAAATATCCAGCGTGAAAGCCGCACCATTCTGGAATACAGCATTGAATTCTGACAAAAGTTCCGGCTTCCTGATTTTCACTGCAAACGGGCGCAGAAGTCCTCAAAACCAGAGGAGTTCTGCGTCCGTTATTTTTAGTATTACCTGCGCTTCGCCATCAAACATGACACACAGCTGTCCGGTTCCTATGGTATAATACAGGCAAGACACAGGAAAGGCGGCGGGGCGTATGAAACTGGACCGGCTCATCGGCATCTTGTCCATCCTGCTCCAGCGGGAGAAGGTCACCGCGCCGGAATTGGCGGCACGGTTCGAGGTGTCCCGCCGCACCATCCAGCGAGATGTGGAGGCCCTCTGCCGGGCGGGCATCCCCATCGCCACCGCGCAAGGGGCGGGCGGCGGCATCTCCATTCTGGAGGGCTACCGGGTGGACCGCACCCTCCTCACCGCGCCGGAGATGCAGGCCATCCTGGCGGGGCTGCGCAGTCTGGACAGCGTCAGCGGCACCCGCCGCTACGCCCAGCTGATGGAAAAGCTGTGTGCCGGGTCGGGCACGCTGGTGCCCGGCAGCGCCGACCTGCTCATCGACCTGTCCTCCTGGTACAAGGACAGCCTTGCCCCCAAGATCGAGCTGATACAGGACGCCATCCGCCGGCGGCGCACCGTCCGCTTTTGCTACTTCTCCCCCAAGGGGGAATCCCGGCGCACGGTGGAGCCCTGCTATCTGGTGTTCCGCTGGTCAGCCTGGTACCTGTGGGGCCGCTGCCGCACCCGGGAGGACTACCGCCTCTTCAAGCTGAACCGCATGACCGGGCTTTCCACGGGCGAGCCCTTCGAACCCCGCCCCGCCCCCCTGCCGGACCTCGCGCCGGAACGGGTGTTCCCGGAAAAGTATCGGGTGACCGTCCTTTTTGACCCTGCCTGGCGCTGGCGGCTGGTGGAGGAATACGGCGCGGACGGCCTCACCGAGGAACCGGACGGCCGCCTGCGGTTCACCGGCGGTTTTCCCGACGCGGACAGCGTGCTGGGCTGGGTGCTCACCTTTGGCGAGGGCGCGGAGCTGGTGGAGCCTGCGGAACTGCGCGAAAAGCTGCGCCGCCTGACCCGGTCGCTGGCCGAGCGCTATGAAGGGAGGAACTGAGATGGCGTCCCATCCGGATTTTGTGGATTTTGTGGCCGACCAGCTGCGGGAGGCGGGGACCATCCGCAGCCGCAGGATGTTCGGTGAATACGGTCTTTACTGCAACGGAGTGTTCTTCGCCGTCATCTGTGATGACCAGTTCTTCGTAAAAATCACCCCCGAAGGCTTAAATGCCTTCCCGGACCTGCCCAAGGCCCCGCCTTATGAAGGGGCAAGAGACTCTTTCCTGGTGGAAGATGTGGAGGACCGGGAGCGGATGACCGCCCTCGTGCGCATCACCTGCGAGGC
Source organism: Candidatus Allofournierella excrementavium (assembly GCF_048526665.1). Taxonomy (NCBI): domain Bacteria; kingdom Bacillati; phylum Bacillota; class Clostridia; order Eubacteriales; family Oscillospiraceae; genus Allofournierella; species Candidatus Allofournierella excrementavium. The sequence goes on along the minus strand of NZ_DBGFPE010000001.1, from coordinate 51,457 downwards.
ACTGAAAGCCTGTCCCCAGAGAAAAAGGAGGAAATGACTATGCCCTTCGACTACAAAAAAGAATACAAGGAATTCTATCTTCCGCCCAGAACGCCAAGCATCGTCACGGTGCCCGCCATGAATTTTCTGGCGGTGCGGGGGCAGGGCGACCCCAACCAGGAAGACGGCGCCTACAAAGAGGCACTGAGCCTGCTCTACGCCGTGGCCTTCACCATCAAGATGAGCAAGCTGGGCAAACACAAGCTGGAAGGTTACTTTGACTATGTGGTGCCGCCGCTGGAAGGCCTGTGGTGGCAGGAGGGCGTGCACGGCGTGGACTACGCCCGCAAAGGCGATTTTCAGTGGATCAGCCTCATCCGCCTGCCGGAGTTCGTGACGGAAGAGGCGTTCCACTGGGCAATCCGCGAGGCCACTGAAAAGAAGAAGCAGGATTTTTCCAGGGTGGAGTTCTTTTCCTGGGAAGAGGGGCTCTGCGTCCAGTGCATGCATCTGGGCCCCTACGACGACGAGCTCGCCACCGTGGCGGCCATGGACGAATACGCCCGTGCCCAGGGGTATCTGCCGGACTTCAGCGAGAGCCGGTTCCACCACGAAATCTACCTGAGCGACGTGCGCCGCTGCAAGCCGGAAAAGCTGAAAACGGTCATCCGGCAGCCGGTGAGAAAGGAGGTCCGGCCGTGAAGGGATTCACGCGGGAGCACACAGAATTCAGCCTCTGCGGCCTCGCCTGCCTGCTCTGCCCCATGCAGGTGGGCGGATACTGTCCGGGCTGCGGCGGCGGAGCGGGCAACCAGAGCTGCGCCATTGCCCGGTGTTCACTGGAACAGGGCGGGCCGGAGTTTTGCCGCGGCTGTGCCGCCTACCCCTGTGCCCGGTACGACGAGTTCGACACTGCGGATTCCTTTGTGCCCCACAGCCGCCGGGCCGCCGATTTGGCCCGGGCCGGGGAGATGGGGCTGTACGCCTGGCTGGCCCTGCTGCGTCAAAAGCGCACCGTTCTGGACCAGCTGCTGGCGAACTGGAACGACGGCCGCCGAAAGTCTCTCTACTGCGCGGCCGCCTATCTGCTGGAGCCGGAGGCCCTGCGCCGGGTGATGGAGGCGCTGGCCGCCCAAAGCGATCTGGCCGCCGCGCCTGCAAAAGAGCGGGCCCAGGCCGCCGCCGCGCTGCTGCAAACGGAGGCGGACCGGGCGGGCATCAGCCTGAAGCTGAACAAGGGAAAGGGGTGAGCGAATGGCAGCGTCACAAGTGACGGTGGAGTTCTCCTGCCCGGTGGAAACGCTGTGGCACACCGTGACCGACCTGGAGCACACTGCCTGGCGCAGCGACATCGAGCGAGTGGAAGTTTTGGACGCGGCCCACTTTGTGGAGCACACCCGCGGCGGCTATGCCACCCGCTTCACGGTCACCGCCTGCGAAGCGCCTTGCTTTTGGGCCTTCATCATGGAGAACGGCAACATGTCCGGCGCCTGGGAAGGGCATTTTGAAGGAACGGCGAATGGTTCCCGTCTGGTCTGCACCGAGACCGTCAACGCAAAGCGCTGGTGGATGCGCCCCTTCGTGCCCGGCTATCTGAAGCGGCAGCAGGTGCTGTATCTGAACGACCTGCGCCGCGCACTTTCCGGCAAATGAAAAAGCGCCCCCGGCATCTGCCGGGGGCGCTAACTTATTTTGCCCAGCGCTCCACCGCGTCCCGCAGGAACTGCGCGCAGCCAGGCACCGCCCGGTCGTAGTAGGCGGTGAACCGCTCGTCCAGCACATACAGCTGGGCGATGCCCCGGTGCTTTTGGGCCGTCAGGTCCTTCACCGTCACCGCCAGCCAGCGGCGGTGCAGGTCATAAAGTTCCCTGCCCTCTTCGCTGTCGGGCCCAAGGCCCGCCTTCACCGCGGCTTCCAGCCTTTGGCGCAGTTCGGCGTCCAGCGCGTTCCATGCGTCGTACTGCTTCTGCGTCAGGCCCATCAAACCGGCGTTGGCGGCGTCCACTTCCCCGTCGCCGTATTTGGCCCGGGCCTCTTTGCCGTGGGCGGCCTCGTTTTCTGCCACCAGCTTCGCTTTCAAGGCGGCAAACTTCTTTTCGTCCTCCATAGGCTCCTTCCTTTCTTCGCTGCCGATGGTCTCTTCCACCGACCGTATCAGGTCTTCCAGCCGGGCCTTCTGCGCCTGCAAGGCAGCCAGGTGCTGCCGCAGGGCGGCCAGCCGGTCGAAGGAGGGCGCGTCCAGACATTCCCGGATGCGGGCCAGCTCCACCCCGAGGGCCCGGTAAAACAGGATGTCCTGCAGCCGGTCCACCTGGGCCGGGCCGTAATATCGGTAGCCGCTCTCGGCCACCCGGCCGGGCTTCAGCAGGCCGATCTCGTCGTACCAGCGCAGGGTGCGGGTGGACACCCCCGACAGGCGCGACAGTTCATGGATGGAATATTCCATGCTGTTCCCTCCTTCCTGCTATCAGTGTAGCAGTTGACGGTACGGCAGAGTCAAGAGGAAAGCGAAAAAATTTTCAGCGGGTTCAGCCCGGGTCATAGGTGCTGAGCGCCTCGCTCAATTGCGGGAGCCACGCGGGGCCGTCGTACTGGGCATCCGGGGCGCAGATCTCCATCAGCTCCACCTTTCCGTTCCGCCAGGTGCCCCGGCAGGTGAGCAGGTAGGTGAGCTGCCCCTGCCGCACCGTCAGCTCCAATTCGGTGAAGAGGAACATGTCGTCCAGCCGGGTGCGGCTGAAACTTGCCCTGGCGTCCCGGATGAGCACGTCCTGCTCTCTGAGTTCCTCCAGCGCCTCGTACACGCCGCCGGCATTGCCGATGCAGCGCTCTATCCCCTCTTTGTCGTAGTTTTCCAGCGCCCGGGCGGCGCTGCGGGCGCACAGCCACGCGGGGATGCACCGCCAGGCGAACCCGTCGCCGCCCACCGTTCCGTTCAAGACCGGCAGGGCGAGCAGCAGCGCCAGGCAGACGCATACCACCGTCAGCAGGCTCCGCTTGTGCATGGTCTTCTTCTTTTGAGCGAGCTCCTGCTCCGAATACCGAAGCACCTCCTTCACGGCGCTGTCGATATTTTCCGGGTGCGGCTCTGCCTGCGCCCGGGCCCCGGAGATGAGTTCCAGCACGGTGACGTCCAGCGCCTGCGCCAGCGGTTCCAGCAGGGCGATGTCCGGGGCGCACAGCCCCCGCTCCCATTTTGAGACCGCCCGGTCGGTCACGTTCAGGCGCTGGGCCAATTCCTTCTGGGTCAGCTTCTTTTCCTTGCGCAGCGTTCGTATCAGTGCGCCGGTGGCTTCGTTGTTCATCCCTCGGCCCTCCCTTTCGCCTCTATTATACCTCTGCGCCGCCCTTCCCGCACCAAACCGCTGGTTGAGTGCGGGGCGTGCCCTGCTTTTTTCCGCGTCTTTTCGCGGCCGCCGCTTGTTGCGCTTCGGATTTCATATTACAATAGAACCAGTCAAGAGAGCAAGAAAGGAGGAGCGCCATGCCCACTGTATTGATCGACGCGGACGGCTGCCCGGTGGTGGACCTGACCATCCGCGTCTGCAAAGGCCATGGGGTGCCGGTGCTCATTCTCTGCGACACGGCCCACCGCATCGAGCGGGCCGGCGCTGAAACGCTGGTGTTCGACAAAGGCGCGGACAGCGTGGATTTCGCCCTGGTCAACCGGGTGAAAGCCGGGGACATCGTGGTCACCCAGGACTACGGCCTTGCCAGCATGTGCCTGGCCCGCCGGGCCCGGGTGCTGAACCAGAACGGCCTGGAATACACCGCGGGCAACATCGACGCGCTGCTGGAGCGCCGCTGGCAGAACAAAAAGCTCCTCCGGGCCGGCAAGCACCCGAAGGGGCCGGCCAGGCGCACGAAGGAGCAGGACGCAGCCTTTGCAAAAGCCTTGGATGAGATATTGCGCGGCACCGCCGCGCTGTGATGTTTCCCGAAAAAGGGAGGGATGCACGATGCACACATTCACCGCATGCGGCAGGACCGTGACCGTTTTCCCCGCCGGCGTGCCGGACGCGCCGGTGGTCTTTCTGAACACCTTCGGGGACGAAGGCCAAAAAGTCTTTGAGGCGCTGGCCGCCGGCGGCTGCCCGCCGCTCTCGCTGGTGTCCGTCAGCGGCCTGGATTGGGACCGGGACATGGCCCCCTGGAGCTGCCCTGCCGTGTTCAAAAACGCCGCGCCCTTCACCGGCGGCGCGGACGAATACCTGCGGCTCCTGGTCGGGACCATCCTGCCCACAGCGGAGGCAACGCTGGCCGGCGCTCCCCGCTGGCGCGGGATCGCGGGCTATTCCCTGGCGGGGCTGTTCGCGCTGTACGCCCTGTATGAGACGGACGCATTTTCCCGCGCGGCCAGTGTGTCCGGCTCGCTCTGGTTCCCCGGGTTCCGGGAATTCGTTTTCTCCCGCGAGCCCCTGCGCCGGCCGGACCGCCTTTACTTCTCCGTGGGCGACAAAGAAAGCAAAACGCGCAACCCCGTGCTGCAAACGGTGCAGGAGAACACCGAGGCGCTCTGCGGGTTTTACCGCGGCAAGGGCGTTTGCACAACGTTTCAGCCGAACCCCGGCGGGCACCATGAGCACCCGGCCCAGAGGACGGCGGCGGGCATTCAATGGCTGGCGAAGGAATAGCGCCGCTCCGCGCGAGTATGATACAATAGAAAAAAACGAGAGGGATCCTTGCTATGAACTTTGACGTCAACAAGCTGGTCTGGACCCGGCCGCCGAAGCAGTACCGCATCGCGGCGGACAAGATCGAAATGACCACGCAGCCCCACACCGACCTGTGGCAGCGCACCTATTACCATTTCCGCAACGACAACGCTCCCCTGCTGCAGATGGAAACGTCGGAACCCTATTTCAGTTTTGTGGTGAAGACCGACTTTTCCGCCGCCTGCCACCGCTTTGACCAGTGCGGGGTCGTTCTCTATCTGGACAGCGAAAACTGGCTCAAGGCCTCGGTGGAATACGAGAACGGGGCCTTTCAGCATCTGGGCAGCGTCGTGACCAACGAGGGCTATTCCGACTGGGCCACCACCGCCATCGACGGCAGCATCCGCACCATGTGGTACCGCCTCAGCCGCCGCGGGGACGACTACCGGCTGGAATGCTCCCGGGACGGGGTCGATTTCAGCCAGATGCGCGTCTGCCATCTGCGCAAAGGCGGCGGCGCCATCCGCTTCGGCCTTTACGCCTGCTCGCCGGAGGACTCGTCCTTTACCGCTGTGTTCTCGCAGATGCAGATGACCCAGTGCCAGTGGCAGGCCCATGACGGCCAGCAGCCGGACTGAACCCATCGCGGCCGCCATTCAAAGCCATAAGGAGGACCGAAATGATTCGAGAGATATGCAAAGACGTGCTGTTTCTGGCGCGAAAAGCCGAGCCCGCCACCCCCGGCGACCTGCCGGTGGCCGCCGATCTGCTGGAGACGCTGGAGGCCCATGCCGACGGCTGTGTGGGCATGGCCGCCAACATGATCGGTGTGGCAAAGCGCATCATCGCCTTTGACGACGAGGGGGTCTACCGGGTGCTGTTCAACCCGGAGATCGTAAAGAAAAGCGGCCCCTATGAGGCCGAAGAGGGCTGCCTGTCCCTGACCGGCACCCGCAAGACAAAGCGCTGGAAGACCATCAAGGTGAGATACCAGGACGAGCAGTTCCGCCAGCGGTTCAAGACCTGGACCGGCTGGTCCGCCCAGATCATCCAGCATGAGATCGACCACTGCGAGGGGATCATCATATGAAAAAATGCAGGACCACCGTCATGCGCATCACCCGGTACGAGGACCTGATGGCGCGCTACGAAAACCCCATCGAGCACGCCTGCGAGATGCAGGAGGGCCAGGTGTTCATCGCCAACGGCTGGCAGAAGCCGAAAGGCTTTTGCCCCAGCGCCTGGGACACCCTCTCCCCCTTTGTGCTGGCCCTGAGCCACGGCGCGGAGGATTTCTATGACGGCTGGATGAAAAACCCCCGCTCCGCCATGCTCTCCTGCAACGACGGATTCCGTCCGGTGAGTTTTCTTGTAGAGGCGCTGGACGAGGACGCGGACTAAAGGAGGAAACGCCATGTTTGAAAACAAAGTCGCCGTCGTGACCGGCGGCGCGAAGGGCATCGGCAAAGCCATTGCCCGGGAATTCCGCAAAGCCGGGGCCGAGGTGTGCGTCATCGACCTTCTGCCGAATGATTATTTTGTGGGCGATCTGGCCGACCGGGCGGTGCTGGAGGAGTTTGCCCGCAAGGTCATCGCGGACCACGGCCATGTGGACTATCTCATCAACAACGCCCTGCCCCTGATGAAGGGCATCGGCGAGTGCATCTATGAGGAATTCAACTATGCTCTGCGGGTGGGGGTGACCGCCCCCTTCTACCTGACCAAGCTGTTCGCGCCCCATTTTGCGCCGGGGGCGGCGGTGGTGAACATCTCCTCCTCCCGGGACCGGATGAGCCAGCCCCAGACCGAGAGCTACACCGCGGCCAAAGGCGGCATCTCGGCGCTGACCCACGCCCTGGCGGTGAGCCTTGCGGGCAGAGTGCGGGTGAACAGCATCTCCCCGGGCTGGATCGAGACCGGCGACGCGGTATGGGCCGGCCCGGACGCTGCTCAGCAGCCCGCCGGGCGGGTGGCACCCCGCTGGACATCGCCAGCATGGTGCTGTTCCTCTGCTCGGACAAGGCGGGCTTCATCACCGGCGAAAACATCTGCATCGACGGCGGCATGACCCGCCAGATGATCTACCACAACGACTTCGGCTGGACGCTGCAAGGAGGGAACGAAGAATGAAAACGGCGATTTGCTATCTTTCCTGCCACCATGGCAACACCCGCAAGGTGGTGGAGGCTATGGCCCAGGCGGGCGGCGCCGACCTCATCGACGTGCGCACCCGGCAGGCGGTGCGGCTGGAAGAATACGACCGCATCGGCTTTGCCTCCGGCATCTACGGCTTTGAGATGCACAAGGCGGTGGCCTCCTTCGCCCGGCAGTATCTGCCCGCGGGCAAGCCGGTGTTCTTCGTCTACACCTACGGCGGCGCAAAGGGCACCGGCGCGAAGGCGCTGGCCCGGATCGCCGCAGAAAAAAGCTGCCCGGTGCTGGGCGAATTCAGCTGCAAGGGCTACGACACCTTCGGCCCCTTCAAACTGGTGGGCGGCCTCGCCAAGGGCCGCCCCAACGAGAAGGACCTGGAGAAGGCGCGGGCGTTTTACCGGGGACTTGAGACGACGTGACGCAGGGGGAAAAGATGGACTGGAGATTTGAGACCGCCGGCCCCACCGGGGAGTGCAAAGCCTTTGGTGTGAACCTTTTCAAATACCCCTGGCGGGACTGCAGGGAGACCGCCATCGTCACCGACCCCCGCCACGGCGCGGAGAAGGTGTTCCATGTTTATGAGGTGGAAATCGACGGCGTCGTCCGCCGCTTTGCCGGCGGGGAGTTTTCAAACGGCGTGTTCGGGGTGTATCTGCCGGCGGACTGAGTTTTTCCCAAGGTCAAAGCCACAAGGATTTTGCCGGCGGGGTCAATGCCCCGGTCGTGTTCCGGTCCAACGCGGCAAGGCCAAAAAAGGCCCCTGGAACTATGCGTGCATCAAATGCACCTTGTTCGTTTCTATCCATCCGCGGCCATGCCCTGCAATGCTGCCTGTCACTATAGCTGAACAAACGGCTTGTGTTGAACGATTGCGAGGTGAGATAATGCTGCAGAACAGCCCGGCGGAAACAAATGCGTATATAGCGCGGCGAGGACGCTTTGTGTATCAGCTCTTCCTCTGTCTTGGCTTCTGGAGCATGGCCAGGAGAAAAATCGATGGAACACTGTTGCTTGTGATCGTTGTGATTTTCTTCATTTCCAGAAAGCGCGACAAAGTGGTGGTCGGTATAATGGGTGGCGCCGCCTTAGCCGTGGATATTCTGTTGGCGGTGGTCCCCTTCCCCGCTCCGCTTTTTCGAGCGCTCCTGATTCTTTTTAGAGCAGCGCTTGAGGTTGGCATATGGTGGAAATTGGTCGAAGTACTGATTCCAAGCGCGGACAGGCATGCAAGATTCTGGAGTATTTTATGGGTCGTCTGGAGCATTTGCAACCTCTATATCGCGTGAATACAGTGCGGTTTCCTGTTGAAAGAAAACTCTGTCCCCTCACTTGCAGAAATGTCGCAATTCGATCACTGCATTTTCGTGGTATATTTCATACTATCTACGTTCGGCGCACCGATATTCCTATATGATCGCTATGCGTTATGGCGCTATTTGCGGTCATATGATTTGAACGGGGAAGGAAAAGAAAAATGAGTTTCGACAAATCGTTTGCAAACAACGAGAGGCTTGTTTTTTACCCGAAGTTTTTTAGACGGTTTTTTGGCTTACTTCCGGTGGCATCTATACTGATTGGCTATGGCTTTTTCGCTGAGTTCATGATGGCAAGAGGCGGTGATTATTACGTTGGCGCAAAGAGGGGGCACGGATATGTAATTGCTGTGCTTTTCGCGATGTTGTCGATATACTTCTTGATATTCCTCTTGAACCAAAAACTTACGATCGATCAAACAGCTGTTTGCATTGAGCCGATTTTTGGAGAAATCCCTTCCTTGGCCAAACCGCCCGAACGGTATGAATGGGAAAAAATCGCGCTGATCAAGCAGAATCGCCGATTTTTCCGAGGCTATGATTTTTACACAGCCGCAGGCGAACACTATGGAACGATTTCATACAGCAGCTGGCGGCACTCAAAGAAATTGCAGTCGCTCATCATAGAGCATGTACTTGCACATGGGGGACGATTTGAAGTGGAGCCGCCCCGCCCGCATGTACCTCTCACAAAGCGCGTGTCTGCGGCCATTCCAAAGGTTGTGGAAGCCATAAAAGCCCAGTTTATGCCCCGTTAAACACATGGAAGGAGTCCCCATGAATATTCGCGAAGACCGCCGGCCGACCCTCGCTTCCTGGCCCAAGCGGATGTACGATTGGAGCGAGGTGCCCGCCCCCTTCCGGGCCGCGCTGGCGGACTGGAACGCCGCGGGCATGCCGCCGGGGAACATCACCCTCATCCCCCGCATCCATCAGTACTCCGGCGCGCCGGAATATGTCACCGCCTGGTTCGGCGGCGAGGTCTGCCTCCAGCGCATGGCCGGCGGCAGACTGGATGTGGGGCGCATCCGGCCCGGCGATGTGGCGCAGGTCGGTTATTCCGTCCAGCTGATAAAATGCACGGTCACCGTCCGGCTCAAAGACGGCGGCCGGACCGGCTTTTCCTACAACAAGACAAAAGAGGACCAGCTCTACCCTGTCCTCAGCCTCCTGCTGGGCCAGCCCGCCGACCGCCGACCGCCCCTGCGGCATCCCGACTCCCCCGCTTTTGCACAGCTTTTGCAGGAGAGCTATGCCATGTACTACACCTCTCTCCTGGCCTATCGCTTCGGCGGCCAGGTCCTGGACCATATCTTCCTGCGGGGCAAAAACCGCAGTCTGCTTTACCTCCTCCAGCGCCGGCCGGACCCCGAATGCTTCTGCGCCATGACGGACGCCGGACCGGTGTGCATCCTCACCGACTTTTACGGCACCTCCGTTCTCTATCTGCCGAACTCCTCTTCCTGTTCTCTTCGGGTCAAGCCCCTGCCCCGCGGCAAGGGCAGCGGCCTTTATCTGCGCACCCCGGAGGATGAGGAACGGCTGTATTTTTACCTTCTCCCGGGGCAGGAAGACCCGGCGGACGCCTTTGTTCGCCGCTGGTTCTCCCAGCCGGCGGAAGAGGGCTGAACGCGGACGCACGCCCCACCCTTTCCGGCATCACAAAAGCCCGCAGGGCCCTTGTTCGCAGGGCTCTGCGGGCTTTCTTGTTTTTCTTGGGGCGCGCTTTACGCCGCGGCTGCCGGCGGCCTGCCCTGCATGCGGTAGAGCTGCACCGCCACGAGAACGGTCGCCGCTTCGGAGAAGGGCATGGTCAGCCAGATGCCGTTTTCCTCCAGCAGCAGCGGCAGCACCGCGATGAACACCACCACCAGCACCAGGCTGCGCAGCAGCGAGATGACCGCGCTGGTCAGCCCGTTGCCCAGGGCGGTGAAGTAGCCCGAGAGGAACACGTTGAAGCCGATGAACACGAACACCGGGCTGAACAGCCGGAGGGCCTGCCAGGTGATGTCGAACACGTTGCCGCTCTGCACGAAGAGGTGGATGATGGCTTGGCCTCCCAGCAGCGACGCGGCCAGGATGAGCGCCGCCGTGACGGCGATGGTGCGGAAGCTGTAACGCAGCATCTCCCGAATTTTGTCCGGGTTTTGCGCGCCCACGTTGTAGCTCACCACCGGAGCCACCGCCACCGCGATACCCATGTAGAAGGAGATGAAGAAGTAGTAGATGTACATGATGATGGTCACGGCGGCCACCCCGTCCTCGCCGAAGTATTTCATCACCATCAGGTTGAACAGCAGGGTGGTGATGCCGGTGGAGAACTCGGTGAACATCTCGCTGCTGCCGTTGGTGCAGGATTTGAGCAGCACCTTTGCGTCCGCCTTGGGGCGGGCGAAGCGGATGTTGCCGAACCGCAGAAAGTAGACGAGCCCGATGAGGGCGCTGGCCGTGATGGAGAGGGTGGTGCCCCAGGCCGCGCCCAGCGTGCCCAGGCCGAACACGCCCACAAAGAGATAGTCCAGCCCCACGTTCAGCACCAGACCCGCCACCGACATGGCAAGCCCCACCTTGGAGTTGCCGTCGCTGCGCACCAGATACTCAAAGAACAGCTTGAACGCCATGGGCACCGTGCCCAGAAACACCACCAGCGCATAGGGCAGCACGTGGGGCATCAGCCGCTCGCTGCTGCCCAGCAGCACCGCGATGGGGCGCAGAAAGGCCACGCCCAGGGTGGTGAACGCCACCGAAAAGGCCAGCAGCACCAGGCACATGAAGCTGAAAATGCGGTTTGCCTGCTCCATCTCGCCGCGGCCCAGGTGCTCGCCGATGATGGCGCCCGCCCCGGTGGCCAGCATCACCGCAACGCCGAAGGTGACGCAGGTGATGGGGATGACGATGTTGATGCCCGCCAGCGCGTCCGAACCCGCATAGCGGGAGACGAAAAAGCCGTCGATGGTGGTGTAGAACAACAGAAAGATCATGGTCAGAACGCTGGGCAGCAGGCTTTTCAGATACTGCCCGTAGCTCATCGGCCTTGAAAACGCTTGGATCACGATATAACCTCCATGATGCCGGGGTCCCCTGGGGCTATAATAAAGGATATAGTAACTATAATGTCAAGGAGGCTGTATGGAAAATCTTTTTTCGGTCGGCGAACTTGCGAAGTACCAGAACATCTCCAAGCAGACCCTGATCTTTTACGACAAGATCGGCCTGTTCCGCCCGGCCTGGGTGGACCCGGACAACGGCTACCGCTATTACAGCGCCGCCCAGCTGGATTTTCTGGACACCATCCTCATCATGAAGAAGATAGGCTTCTCGCTGAAAGAAATTCAGGAGCACATGAAGCACTACACCATTGACAGCAGTCTGGTGCTTCTGCGCAGCCAGCTGACCCGCATCGACCAGCAGATCGCCGAGCTGAATCTCATCCGCAGCCGGCTGGCCCACCGCTGCGACCAGATGGAGCGCGCAAACTCCTTCCGCCGGCAGCGCGCGGCGGTGCATGTGGGGCAGACGAAGGGCCAGTATATCCTCTACGAGCCGGTGCAGCCCCCTTTCAGCCCCCGGGAGATAAGCATCGCCACCAAAAAGTGCTTTGCCGCCTCCTTTGAAAAGCAGCTGCCCATCTTCTTCCAGTGCGGCGTGTCGGTACCGCTGGAGCGGGTGCGCCGGGGCGATTTCATCCAGGCGTCGCTGGCGTTCCTGCTCACCGAGAACACCCCGCTGGCCAGCAACATCCGCCAGCTGCCCGCCGGGCGGTGCGTCAGTTTGTACCACTTCGGCGACTACGCCTCCATGGGCCGCTCCTATCAGGAGCTGCTGCGCTTCTGCGACGAAAACGGGCTGGAGATCATCTCCGACTCCTATGAGTTCTGCATCAACGACTACCTTTCGTCCTACGACGAGAACGAGTATATCACCAAAATCATGTTCTACATCCGCTGACCCCTTTTGCCCTGCCCTTTGCGGCGGGGCAAAATTTTTTTGTGGATTTCACTTGACAAAGTCAAATAACAATGTATACTTGACCATGTCAAGTGACGAAAGGAGTGGGAACAATGTTTGACACACTGGCTTATCATTCCTCGGTGTTCTACCGGGATTTCACCGCCTACACCAGCGAGAAGCTGGAAAAACTGGGCCTGCACTTCGGCCTGCTGTTCTTTCTTATCTATGTGGGCAAGCACCCGGGCACCACGCCTTCGGACCTGACCGAGGAGCTGCATCTGGACTGGGGCCACTCCCAGCGGTGCATCACCAAGCTGGTGGAGAACGGTTTCCTCACCAAGGAGAAGGCAGGCCGCCGCTACCAGCTGGACCTGACCGAAAAGGGCCGGGAGGCCTTTGCCATCAGCCATCAGGTGTTCTTCGACTGGGACGAAAAGCGGCTGGCCGTCCTCACCGAAGAGGAGCGGCAGACCCTGTTCGCCCTGCTGCGCAAGCTGACCCCGGGCCGGGAGGTCCCGCGCCATGTATGAGGCCATCGGGCAGCCGCTGGAGCTGGGTGGCCTGCGGCTGAAAAACCGCATCGTGTTCGCCCCCACCACCCTGGGCCTTGCGGAACCGCAGCAGGAGGAACTGCTGCGGCGCATCGCCGCCGGGGGCTGCGCCCTGGCCTGGGTGGGCGACGTGCCGGTGGGCAAAAAGGGCTTCGGCAGCCTGTTTTCGAAGAAAGGGTTTGAGCACTACCGGCGGCTCACCGGCGCGCTGCACAGCGAGGGGTGCCTCGCGGGGGCGCAGCTGCATCAGTCGGATTCGGACCTGGGGGCGATGGTGAAATACCTGCCCGCCCTGCTGGCCCGGCGCATCAGCCCGGACGGGCTGCGGCAAAAGCTGAACGACGCGGCCGGTCCCTACATCACCGGCCTGCCCGCCGAAAAGGTGAAGCGCATCACCGCCGCCTTCGGCGACGCGGCCGCCCAGGCCCGCCGGGCGGGCTTCGACCTGGTGCAGGTGCACGGCGACAGGATGTGCGGCAGCTTCGCCTCCTCCCTGTTCAACCGGCGCACCGACGCTTACGGTGGCAGCCTGGAAAACCGCCTGCGCTTTGCCCGGGAGGCAGTGGAGGCGGTGCGGGCCAGCCAGCCGGACCTGCCCATCGACTTCAAGCTGGTGGTGCGGCTGGAAAACTACGGCCGGGCGGGCCTTCTGCCCGACGAGCTGGCGGTGGCCGTGCCGATGCTGGAAGCCGCGGGCGTGACCAGCTTCCATGTGACGCTGGCGAACCACAGCGCCCTGACGGACACCATCCCTCCGGCGAACCACCCGGACTTTGGGGAGGAAGGCTGCTTTTTGTTCCTGTGCGACATGGTGCGGCAGTACACCCGTCTGCCGGTGTGCGGCGTGGGCGGGCTGACCGACCCGGACTTCGTGGAGCGGCAGCTGGCCGAAGGCCGCATCGACTGCGCCGCCATGAGCCGCCAGCTCATCGCCGACCCCGACTGGCCCAACAAGGTGCTCGGCGGCCGTGCCGCCGAGGTGCGCCGCTGCGTGCGGTGCAACAAAGGCTGCCTGGGCGGCCTGATGGAGCACAAGGGCGCTCACTGCATTTTTGAAGGAGGCAACAGAAAATGAGTTATGCCATCGTTTATTCCAGCCGCACCGGCAACACCGAACTGCTTGCCCGTGCCATTCAAAGCGCTCTGCCCGCGGAGGACTGCCTTTACTTCGGCGGCCCCGACGCGGCGGCGCTGGCGGCCGACCGGCTGTACGTCGGCTTCTGGACCGACAAGGGCAGCTGCGACGAAGCGCTGGCGGCTTTTCTCGCCACCGTGGAGCACAAGGAAGTGTTCCTGTTCGGCACCGCCGGGTTCGGCAGCCAGCCCGCCTATTTCCAGGCGGTGCTGAAGCGTGTGCAGGCGAACCTGGGCCAGGGTTGCACCCTGGTGGGCAGCTACATGTGCCAGGGCAAGATGCCCCAGGCGGTGCGCCGGCGCTACGAGGCGATGCTGGCCGCCCCGGACCACGCCCCCAATCTGGAGGCCATGATCGAGAACTTCGACCATGCCCTCTCCCACCCCGACACGGCGGACCTGGACGGACTGACCAAAGCCGTTCTGGCCGCCGGGCGGGAATAAACATCAACATTGAATTTTCAGGAGGATACGAACATGAAGAAATCTGCCAAGATCTGGCTGTGGGTCGCTCTGGTGCTCTGCGTGTGCACCACCGGACTGAATCTCTCCGAAGGCCGCTGGCTGTCGGTGGCCATCGCCGTCGTCTCCATCATCGGCCTGTGCGTGCTGCTGTTCGGCCAGCGCAAGGCCGGCTATATTGTGATGTGCGTGTGCGCCGTGGGCTCCTTCGTGGTGGGCGTGACCCAGAACATGGGCGAACTGGGCGCCGCGCTGGCCATCGTGATGTCCCTCATCGGCTCCGCGCTGGTGCCCGTCATCACCGGCCTGTTCATCAAGAGTCAGTGGAAGGAACTGAAATAAGGGCCGCTTCCCGCCGCCTCTCCCCTTTTTCGGGGAGGGGCGCTTTTTTGTTTTTCCGGGCATTTGCCAAGCGGAGACGAATGCGGTATACTCATTTTGTATCCGACAAAATTCAGCGCAAAGCGCAAGGCGGTGGAACATGAAAAAGCTCACGATGCGGCAGCTGCTGGCGGTGGCCAGCATGCTGTTCGGTATGTTTTTCGGCGCGGGGAACCTGATCTTCCCCGCCTCCATGGGCCAGCTGGCGGGCAGCAGCGTGTGGCTGGCCAGCGCCGGCCTGCTCATCACCGGCGTGGGCCTGCCGCTGCTGGGGGTGGCCGCCCTGGGCGTCAGCCGGGCGGACGGCCTGCTGGAGCTGAGCAGCCGGGTGGGCCGCCGCTACGGCCTGTTCTTCACCTGTGTGCTGTATCTCACCATCGGGCCGCTGTTCGCCATCCCCCGCTGCGCCACCGTCTCCTACACGGTGGGCGTGCAGCAGCTGCTGCCGGGGGCGGACCAGCGTCTGGCGCTGGCGCTCTTCTCTTTTGTGTTTTTCGGCGCGGTGCTGTTTTTCTCGCTGCGGCCGGGCGAACTGCTCACCTGGATCGGCAAGGTGCTCAACCCGCTGTTTCTGTGCTTTCTGGCGGTGCTGGTGGTGCGGGCGCTCGTCTCGCCCCTGGGCGCGGTGAGCGCCGCGGCCCCCATGGGCGCCTATGAGACGGACGCCTTTGCCGCCGGTTTTCTGGAGGGCTACAACACCATGGACGCGCTGGCGGGGCTTGCCTTCGGCATCATCGTGGTGGACGCCATCCGCCGGCTGGGGGTCACCGAGCCCGGCCAGGTGGCCAAAAGCACCGTGGGCGCGGGGGTGTTCAGCGCGCTGCTGATGGGTCTCATCTACGTTCTGGTGGCGGTGATGGCCGCCCAGAGCCGCGGGCTTTTCGAACCCGCGGCCAACGGCGGCGGGGCCCTGGCCCAGATCGCCCAGCACTATTTCGGCAGCGCGGGCGCGCTCATTCTGGCGGCCACGGTCACGGTGGCCTGCCTCAAGACCGCGGTGGGGCTGGTGACCAGCTGCGGCGAGACCTTTGTGCAGATGTTCCCCCGCGGGCCCCGCTACCCGGTGTGGGCTGTGGGCTTCTGCCTGTTCAGCTTCGCCATTGCCAACCTGGGGTTGGACGCCATTCTGGCCTGGACCGCCCCGGTGCTGATGTTCCTCTATCCCTTGTCCATCGTGCTCATCCTGCTGACGCTGTTCGGCCGCCTGTTCGGCAGCCACCGCACCGTGCTGGCCTGGACGGTGGGCTTCACCATCCCGGCGGCGGTGCTGGACCTGGTCTGCGCGCTGCCCAAAGGTTCGGCGGCGGCACGGCTGCTGGCCCCGGTGGCGGGCCTTGCCCAGTGGCTGCCCCTGGCGGACAAGGGCTTCGGCTGGGTGGTGCCCGCGCTGGCGGGCCTTCTGGTGGGCCTTGTGCTGGCAAAACGGCCCCGGCGCGCAGCCTGAGACAAACAAAAAACTTCCCGGTGGGACCCACCGGGAAGTTTTTTGTTATGTCAGCTTTCCGCCTGCTGCGTATAGCCGGAGGCAGGGCGGCCGCCCTCGATGTCGGTGACGCCCCGGCCGGTGTTGGGCTCGAACTGTGACCAGACCGCGTCGCAGAAAAAGACCGCCGCCACCACGCTGCACACCGTTACCAGAAGTTTCCGGTCCACACGGGCGAGGGCCGCGTCCAGCAGCGGGGCCACCATGTACACCACCGCAAGGCCCCCCCACGCCGAACACCAGCAGGCCCTCGGCGCAGATGCGCCCGTTCAGGTTGAGGAAATAGCCGCTGTAATCCCACCACAGGGTGCCGCCGGTGGCCAGTTCCAGCACCAGCGACGTCATGTATTCCAGCGTGCCGCACAGCAGGATGGTGGCCAGAAATTCCAGCCCCGGCCGGCCCCGCAGCCGGTAGAGCACCGTGAGCATGAGCACCGCGCCGGTGCCGTAGATGGGCAGCCAGGGCCCGTGGAGCACGCCCCGGTTCACCAGCTCGCCGGTGGACACCAGATGCAGGCCCACCTCCCACAGCCAGCCGAAGACCGAGAGGCTCAAAAAGATGGCCAGCAGCGACCAGACGGAATAGCGCCGCATGTAGTTCAGCGACTCCACCAGCTTCTGGCGCTCCTCTTCCGGCAGGGGGTAGAGCCGCACGGGATAGGCCGTGCCCTCCACGTCGTCCATCAGCGCGAACAGTCGCACCCGGTCCGCCCGCCGGGCCTCGGCCACCCGGTCCTGCTCCCGGGGGAACAGCAGCACGCCGAAGTCGTCCGCCAGCACGCCCCGCCAGCCGGAAAGGCTGTGCTGCTCGCCGTCGGGGGTGTTCATCACCCGGATGACGTCGCTGTATTTTTTGGCGATGGCGTCGGCGGGCGCTTTTTCATAGAGATAGTCGTCGTCCAAAAGCTTCGCGTCCTGCAGGCCGTTCTGGATGGCCAGGGCCCGCAGCCGGGCGTAGTAGCGGGCGAAGCAGGCCATTTTATAGGGATTGGTGAACAGCACGTCGCTCACCCCCAGGGTGAGGATGCCCAGCACGTCCCACCCGATGAAGGACAGCTCGAACACAAAGCACTCCCACTTGTGGCCCCGCATCATCCGGCGGGAGAGGCCGATGGCCTGCCGGGCGGTCATGTCCGGGTTTTCCGCCACGATGTAGGGCACCAGGAAGTAGGAATAGTGCTTCACCACGCCCCCCACCACCGTGAGGCACCACAGCAGATACAGCACGTATCTCACGCACATGGTCCAGGCGGCCCGCCGCCAGCGGCGCACCCGGATGAGGAACAAAAACCGCTGGGGGGTCACCCGGTCGTAGAGCATGCCCTCCAGAAAGACCCGGCGCATCACCACCGGGAACACGTTCTGGATGAAGAACCAGAACACCGCCAGACCCAGCGCGAACACCACCACCAGCAGCGCCACGCCCCCGCTCTCCGAGCCGGTGATGGAGGCGGCCGCCGCCACCGACGTGACCACGATGGAGCCGGAGGTGATCTGGTTGACCACCTCCGACAGCACGCCCCGGGTGCGCCCAAAGGCCGGGTCCCCCTTCTGGGCGGCCTCCACCGCCGCCTGCTGGGCCCGGTCCGCCGCGTCCCGCCCGGCCTGCAGGTCGTTCTGCGCGATGGTGGCCAGGATGCCCTCCCAGGAGTTTTCCGTCACCTGGGTCTTGGGCACGCTGCTCTGGCCGGTCACCCCCAGGCTCCGCGCCGAGGAAAAGCCCAGCGCGCCGGAAAACTCCGAGCCCAGAAAGGCTGCGATCAGGCAGGCGGCCACAAAGATGAACCAGTGCCTTTTCAGGCAGGTCTTTGCCTGGCTTTTGATTTTCTTTCTCTCTTTCATTGCCGCAGCGCGGGGCCGAAAGACGCCCGCTCTCCTCCCCTTCAGAGTCGTATAGACAGTATATGAAATGCCGCGCCAAAAGGCAAGCGCCCCCCGCCGGGGCCCGCCAGAAAAACGGCCGCCCGGCAAACGCCCCTTCCTTTTTTTAAAAGAGGTATGGACAGCGGCGGAAAGCATGGTACAATAAACTTCTTGGCAGGAATCATTCTTAAATGCGGCCCGGCGCGGATGTCCCGCGTCAGAACATAAAAAGGAGAACCCTCATGCGAACTTTGCTGAAGACTCTCTGCGTCACGCTGGCCCTGGCGCTGGCGGCGCTGGCCCTGCCGGCGGGCGCCTTCGCCCTCGGGCAGGACGTGGACATCAATGAAACGAATTTCCCCGACCAAATCTTTCGCGGCTGGCTGCTGGACAAAGGCAACCTGAACGGCATGGGCGCCGACGGCGTGCTCACCAGCGGGGAACTGGCACAGATCACCGTGCTGGACCTCTCCGGCCTGGGCATCGGTGACCTGACCGGCATCAGCCATTTCACCGCGCTGGAACGGCTGAACGTGAACAACAACCGGCTCACCAGCCTGGATGTGAGCAAAAACACCCGGCTGACCTCGCTGTACTGCGCCACCAACGCCCTGGAACACCTGGACGTGACCGGCTGCCCGGAACTGGTGGACCTGAACTGCGAGCGCAACAGGCTCACCGAGCTGAACCTTGCCTGCAACCCGAAGCTGGTGCAGCTCTACTGCCGCCACAACTCCCTCACCCAACTGGACGTGAGCCGCAACCTGGAGCTGGTGTTCATCGAGACCTTCGACAACAGCCACACCAGCTTTGACTGCTCCATGCTGAAAAAGCTGGAATTCCTGCACATCGACTACAACAAGCTCACCACCCTGAACATGAGCGGCAACCCGGCGCTGAAGGACAGCGGCTTCGTGGCGGCCAACAACCATCTGGACACTCTGGTCCTGCCCAACATCCCCGACTTCACGGTGGACGCGGAGGTGTTCTACGAGCAGAACCCCCGCACCGGCTACGACACCGTGGAGTGGTATCTGGACTCCTCCTTCACCCGCCCGGTGCATCCGGAGGACCAGCTGCCCGCCAACGGCCAGACCGTCTATGCCCGGTGGGTGCCCAACCCCTACACCGTGTATTACCGGGCCAACGGCGGCCAGGGCAGCATGGAGCCCCAGTCCGCCGTCTACGGCGCGTCCTTTGCCCTGACCCCCAACGCCTTCACCCGCACCGGCCACACCTTTGACCACTGGTCCACCTACAGCGACGGCGTGGGCGGCCGGGACTTTGAAAACGGCGCCACCGTGGAAAATCTGGCGGGCGAGAACGGCAGCCGCACCGCGGTGTACCTCTACGCCCAGTGGCGGCCCAACGCCTACACCATCCACTTTGCCCCGGGCGGCGGCGAGGGCTCCATGGACGACATCCCCGCCACCTACGGCCAGAGCGTGACCCTGCCCGACAGCACCTTCACCAACGCGGAAGGGGTGTTCCTGGACTGGGCACAGAGCGCCGATGCGGAGCAGCCGGAGTATTTCGCCGGCCAGTCGGTGCAGAACCTCACCGCCGAGGACGGCGGCAGCGTGACCCTTTACCCTGTGTGGAAGCCCCTTTCCGCCATCAAGGAAAGCTTTCAGGAGGGCCTGAACGCCCTGAAAGGCAGCTACTCCGCCGCCAACTACTACGATGAGGACTGGGCCCGCATCGAAAGCGCCTACACCACCGCCCACGACAGCATCGAAGCGGCCACTGTGGACCAGCTGGACCTCATGCAGCAGGCCCTGAACGACGCGGCCCAGGCCATGAGCGCCGTGCCCACCCGCGCCGCCCGGGCCGAGGAACTGGCCCAGCACTGGACCGCGCAGTTCGCCCCCATCCTCGGCAAGCTGAACGCCCCGGTGAGCATGGCAGACCGGGGTGACCGTCAGGCGGATGTGGGCGCAGCCCTGCGCGGCTCCGCCGCAAACGAACTGGCCGCCCAAAGCCAGCTTTCCGATTCTGCCAGCGCCCTGGCCGCCGCAAACGAAGCCCGCGCCCTGCTGGAAAGCCAGCTGGGCCGGCTGCAGGCCATGGAGAGTGCCCTGGGCTGGATGGGGCAGGCCGAGGACTGGTACAACAAGCCCATGAGCGAGGCCACCTCCGGCACCGTGGACGAGCTTGCCGCGCTGGAGCAGAGCCTGAGCGAGCTGGACGCTGACGCCCGCTTCTTCTGCGACCCGGCCGCGGTGGATTCCATCTCGGAAAAAGCCCATCTCGCCCGGGAGAAGGCGACTGCCCTGAGCGAACTGGACGCGGAATATGCCCGCCTCACCCAGTGGGACTACACCGAGCAGAACCGTCAGCTTCTGGACGACACCGCCGCCGCCCTGCGCCGTGAGATCGAGGCCGCCGAGGCCGCCGGGATGCCCGGCGCTCTGCTGGTGGCCGGCAAGGCGCAGCTGGAGCAGGTGGACCCCATCCCCAAGGCTCCCGCCGTGACCGCCTGGCCCACCGCCGCGCCCCTCACCAAGGGGCAGGCGCTGAAAACCAGCGCCCTCACCGGCGGCAAGGCGAACGTGCCCGGCACCTTCGCCTGGAAGGAGCCGGACGCCCGGCCCCAGGTCAGCGGTAGCTTCGCCGTGGTGTTTACCCCGGCGGACGCACGCCGCTACACCGCCGTGGAGCAGCAGGTGCAGCTGACCGTGAAGGAACAGCCTGCCCCCACCGCGGCACCCGGCTCTGACCCGGCTCCCGCGCCCACGGCCACGCCGGCCCCGGCGGCCACCCCGGCGGCTACCCCCGCCCCGGTGAAGCCCACCGCCACGCCGGCTCCCACGGCCACCCCCGCGCCTTCGGCCACGCCGGCCCCCTCCGCCTCGCCCGCGCCTTCGGCCACCCCGGCCGCCAGCGCCGCGCCGGAGAGCCCCGCTTCCGACGCCGATGAGCCCGCCTCCACGGGCGGCGCGCTGCCCGGTTTTGCCCTGCCCCTGCTGGTGCTGGGCGCGGCCGCGGTGATCGCCGCCGTGGTGCTGGTGGTGCGCGCGCGCCGCCGGTCCTGAATCCTGAACGCTGAATAAAGCAGGCCCCCTGCCGCACATTGCGGAAGGGGGCCTGTTCTTTGTTTTTGCCGCCGCTCAGTCGCCCAGGTACGCCCCGGTGCGCCTTGTCAGCTGGATGTAGTGCTTGTAGAGGATGCCGAACCGCCGCACATAGCCGGGCCGCCAGGGCTTGGACTTGCCGCAGAAGTGCAGGATGCCGGTGTTGCGCATCACCCAGTCCATGTCGCACACGCCGCCGCTGCGCAGCAGATAGGTGTTGTAGTTGCGGGCGTCGTAGTTCCAGAGGGTGTCGTCCAGTTCCAGGGTCCTGTCGCCGTAGAGGGCGTTGAGGATGTCCTGGTCCGGCAGCAGCAGCGCCTTGCCCTTCTCCTCGGCATAGCGGAAGATGTCCTGGGGGCGCACCTGCGCCCGGGCGGCGTTCAGGTCGATGAGCAGCACGCCGGAATTGAAGTATTTGCAGTCGGTGCCCAGGCGCACCTGGTTGATGTTGTTCATCAGGCCGGTCTTGCCGGTGTGGGAGGCGGCAGCGAACAGCCTGCCCTCCAGCGGCGTTTCCCACAAGGGCCGCAGGGAGTTGAGCACCAGAATGTCCGGGTCGATGTAGAGCACCCGGTCCAGCTCCCCGGGCAAAAAGCACCCCGCCAGCAGCCGGTAATACATCTCCTGGGGATACTGCCGGGTCACGGGGGCCGCGTCGAACACCGAGCGGTCCACCGTCAGGCAGCGCAGGGTCATGCCCAGCCGCCCGCACTGGCGCTCCACCGTTTCCAGCGCGGCGGGCCTGATGCCGCTGTGCAGCAGCCACACCGTCAGCGCCTCGTCCGGGTGGGCGGTGCGCAGCGAGGTCAAAAGCACCTGCAGCGGCGGCAGATATTTTTCATTGAGGGTCACAAGAATGTTGATCTCGTTCATTTTGCTTGGTCCTCCTGTGGGCGGTTTGCCGTCCTTTTCTTATAGTACTCCATTTTTGCCGCCGTTTCCACCACCCAATCAAAACTCTATGCCTGCCCCGCACCGTTCATGCGGCCGTCCGCCGAATTTTGCCGTCAACTTGCACAATTTTGTTTATATAAGTTTATTTTTGCTCATTTTTGCAATATATGCTGCAATTTGTTTTGGGAATGTTGCTTTTCCCGCCAAGATAAAAACAAGGAGGGTCTTTTCCATGAGCAAGACAAAGGTCGCCCTGCTGGGCACCGGCTTCATCGCCAATATCCACGCCGAGAGCTACGCCCGTTTCGTCCACGACGCAGAGGTCGTGGCGGTCTATGGCCGTGACAAGGCGCACGCCGAAGCCTTCGCCGCCGCCCACAGCATCCCCGCCGCCTACGGCGACATCGACGAACTGCTGGCCGCCGAGCAGGTGGACGTGGTGGACATCTGCCTGCCCAACTACCTGCATCACGAAGCCTGCCTGAAGGCCGCCGGCGCGAACAAGCACGTCATCATCGAAAAGCCCCTGGCCCTGACGCTGGAGCAGGCGGACGAAATGATCGAGGCCTGCCGCAGCCGTGGCCTGAAGCTGATGTACGCCGAGGAGCTGTGCTTCGCCCCCAAATACGAGCGGGTGCGCGCCCTGGTGGAAGCGGGCGCGGTGGGCGACGTGTACATGCTCAAGCAGGCCGAAAAGCACAGCGGCCCCCACAGCCGCTGGTTCTATCAGAAAGAGACCGCCGGCGGCGGCGTGATGATGGACATGGGCTGCCATGCCCTGGCCTGGTTCCGCTGGATGAACAAGAACAACCCCGTCAAGAGCGTCTACGCCGACATGAAGACCGTGCTGCACAAAGAGACCACCGACTGCGACGACAACACCGTCACCCTGGTGGAGTTTGAGAACGGCGTGACCTGCATCGCCGAGGACAGCTGGGCCAAGCACGGCGGCATGGACGACCGCATCGAGGTCTACGGCACCAAGGGCGTTTCCTACGCCGACCTGTTCCGGGGCAACTCCGCGCTGACCTACAGCACCGACGGCTACGACTACGCCAGCGAGAAGGCGGGCAGCTCCCAGGGCTGGACCTTCACCATCTTTGAGGAGGCCTTCAACCAGGGCTATCCCCAGGAGCTGAGCCACTTCATCCGCTGCGTGCGGGAGGACGAGACCCCCTGCGTCACCGGCGAGGACGGCCGCGCCGTGCTGGAGATCATCTATGCCGCCTACGCCTCCGCCAAGAGCGGCGCGAAGGTCAACCTGCCTTTTGAGCCCAAGGGCCTGAAGTACCCCATCGAACTGCTGCTGGGGGAATAAGGCCGAGATGAAGAAACTGGTTTTTGACACGGCGGAACTGGCCGCCGATCACGCCGCCGACACGGTGGCCGCGCTGCTGGCCCAAAAACCCGACGCGGTGCTCTGCCTTGCGGCGGGGCACACCTCCCTGCCGGTGTTCGAGGCATTCTTCCGCCATGGGCTGGACTTCTCCCACGCCCGCTTCGTCGGCCTGGACGAGTGGGTGGGCGTCGGCCCCGAGGTGGAGGGCAGCTGCGCCTCCTTTCTGGAGCGGAATTTCTTTTCCAAGGCGAACGTGCGGAGTGAGAACATCCGCCTGTTCAACGCCCTCGCCCGGGACCTTGACGCCGAGTGCGCCGCCGTGGAGCTGCAGCTCGAGGACTGGGGCGGCATCGACTACCTGCTGCTGGGCATGGGCATGAACGGGCATCTGGCGCTGAACGAGCCGGGCGACTCCTTCGAGCACACCGCCCACGTGGCGGAGCTGTCCGAGACCACCAAGACGGTGGCCCCGAAGTATTTTGCCGCGGACATGCCGCCCCTGCGCCAGGGCATCACCCTGGGCGTGGCCGACTTTCTGCGGGCGCGCCGGGTACAGCTGACGGTGTTCGGCGCGGCCAAGGCGCCGGTGGTGGCCCGCCTGCTGGAACTTGGCCCCACCACCGACCTGCCGGCCACCGCGCTCCACCTTCTGCCCGAGGTCGAGCTGCTGCTGGACGCGGCCGCCGCCGGGGCCTGAGGCTTTTTCCCGCGCTTTGAAACAGCGCAGACAAGACATTTCCCTGCCGGGCATCTCCCTTCCCGGCTGTTCTCCGGCAGAGCGGCGCCGCCTTCGGGCGGCGCCGCTTTTCTTTTGGTTGCGCGGCTTTGGGCGGCAAATTATAATATTTTCAAAGGGATGTGTAACGAAACGGCCTGTTCGGGCCACAAATGGGGTGAAAGGGGGCGGGCGGCATGGGCACACCGCTGGAAGAACTGTTCAGCGCCTTTCACCGGGATGTTTACACCTATCTTTTCAGCCTGTGCCGCGACGCCGCCCTGGCGGAGGACCTGACGGGCGAGACCTTTCTGGAGGCGGTGCGCTCCTTCGGGGCCTTCCGGGGCGAGGCGGACTGCAAGACCTGGCTGTTCACCATCGCCCGCCGCCGGTGGTTCGCCTGGCTGAAAAAGAAAAAGCGCCGCCCGGAGACCGAGGCGCTGAGCGAATTTCTGGAGTGCGGTGAGCCGGGGCCCGCGGCCCGGGCGGACGCGGCTGAGCTCTTCGGCCGGGTGCGGGCGCTGCTGGCCGCCGAGCCGCCCCGGTCGCAGAAGATAGCGTCCATGCGTCTGGAGGGATACTCCTTTTACGAGATAGGCCTTGCCTGCGGCGTGAGCGAGTCCTCCGCCCGGGTCATTGATTTTCGGGTGAAAAAGCGCATCCGCGCCGCGCTGGAACAGGAGGGATACTATGAACGGTGACATCGGCTGCGAAATCTGCAAGGACCTTCTGCCCCTGGTGGAGGACGGTGTGGCCAGCGAGGCCAGCCGCGCCGCCGTGGCCGCCCATCTGGAGCGCTGCCCGGACTGCCGCGCCCTGGCCGCCGGGGCCGTGCCGCCGCCCCCTGCCCCGGACGGCGACGCCCTTCTGCGGCGGGTGCGCCGCACCCTGCGGGGCTTTGCTCTGGTGGTGCTGCTGGCCGGGGCCCTGTTCGGCATGGGGCTTTCCGGCAGCATGAACATGTTCTACAACAGTCTGCTGATGCCCGCCATGGGCGCGGCGGCCTATTACGTCTGGCGCTGGAAGGCGGCGGCGGTGCTGCCGCCCCTGCTGGCGGGCATGAGCCTCGTCTGCTGGGCGCTGTGCTGGGGCTGGGGCGTGGAGGCCGCGCCCCTGCCGGGCTATCTCATCTGGGCCGCCATCTACTGCGTTCTGGCGCTGGTGGGGGTGGCCATCGCGGGGCTGTTCCACTTCGCGCTGAAAAAGGAGGGCTGACGCCATGAAAAAACGCATCCTCAAACTGACGGCCTTCGCCGCCGCCCTGGCTCTGCTGGCGGGGGTGCTGTGGTTCTCGAACGGCTTGCTGGGCAACCCGGTGTCCAAATTTCTGGCTGCCCGCGCCGCCCGGGAGTATCTTGCCGGCCAGTACCCCGGCGCGGATTATCAAGTGGAGTCGGTGAATTACAGCTTCAAATTCGGCGGCTACACCGCCGCCGTCGTCTCCCCCACCAGCATCGACAGCCACTTCACCCTGGGCCTTTCCATGGCCGGGCGCATTTTGTGGGACGGCTACCACTCGGTGGAGAGCGGCTGGAACACCTGGGAGCGGCTGAACGGCGAATACCGCGCCCTGGTGGACACGGTGCTGGACGACCCGGACTTTGGCTACAACGTGTTCATCGGCTTTGGCGACCTTTGGATGGAACATGAGTACGGCGAGCCCTGGCCGCCCTACATCCTTTACAGCGATCTGGAGCTGGACGGCGACTACGACATTCGCCAGCTGGGCAAAGCCTGCGGGCGGCTGACCCTGTATGTGCGGCAGGACGAGGTGAGCGTGGAAGAGGCGGCTCAAATTCTTTTGGATACCCGCCGGGCGATGGACGAAGCGAACGTGCCTTTTTATTGCATCGACTTCGTGCTGGAACACCCCCTCACCGAGGACGGGCGCCTGCCCGAGGGGGATGTGCGGCTGCGGTACTTTGCCTGTGAAGACATCCGGGAGGAGGGCCTTGTGGAGCGGGTGGAGGCGGCGGACGCCGAGGCCAAGGCCTACTACGCCGCCCTGGACGAGGAAAAGGCGGCCGGAGGGAATTTACAATAAGTTTACTTCTCTTCGCCGGCCTCTGCCTTGATTTGGGCGGGGTTTTCGGGTATGCTGTATGATAAGCATATTTTTTGAAGAAAGGCGGGAATCATTTGGCTTCTCCGTTTCAGTTCAACTCCGACAATCCCTTCGGCAGCATGTTCGGCTTTCAGATGGGCGGCATGGGCGGCCCCGGCGGCTCCCCCGGCGGCCAGCCCCGCCGCGCCCCCCGCAAGCCCCGGCGCGCTTTGGTGAAAAGCCCGGTGGCGCGGGTGCTGGTGAACCTGCTGGTGACGCTGGCCTTCGGCCTTGTTTATTTTTATCTGGAGCTGCCGGCGCTGAACCTCCAGGCGAGGGAGTTCTATGTTTTCGTCTTTTTGCTCTGCGCGGTCTACTGCGCCAGCGCCATCTTCACCTCCGGCTTTGAGAGCGGCGACGCAAAGGGCTACTTCACCTTTGTGAAAAAGCAGTGCACCCTGCCCTTCTTTGTGGTGGTGGGTCTGGCGGTGGTGGTGCTGGTGGGCTCGCTGCTCTCCTGGGAGGTGCTCCGCGCCGGCAGCTATTCCAAGCTGCTCACGGTCAAGACCGGCGACTTTGCCAGCGAGGTGGACGAGATCCGCTACGACCAGATCCCCATGCTGGACGCCGACAGCGCCCAGCGGCTGGGCAGCCGCAAGCTGGGCGAACTGGCGGACATGGTGAGCCAGTTTGAGATCCTGCCCACCTACACCCAGATCAACTACCAGGGCCGCCCGGTGCGGGTGACCAGCCTTGCCTACGGCGACATCATCAAGTGGTTCACCAACCGCTCCGAGGGCCTGCCCGCCTACCTCATCATCGACATGGTGACCCAGGAGGCGGAGGTGGTGCGCCTGGACGAGGGCATGAAGTACACCACCGCCGAGCACTTCGGCCGCAACCTCTACCGCCATCTGCGGTTCCACTTCCCCACCATGATGTTCGCCCAGCCGGTGTTTGAGATCGACGATGAAGGCACCCCCTACTGGGTGTGCAGCCGGGTGGTCAAGACCATCGGCCTGTTCGGCGGCACCGACATCCAGGGCGCGGTGCTGGTGAACGCCATCACCGGCGAAAGCACCTATTACGCCTATGAGGACGTGCCCAGCTGGGTGGACCGGGTGTATGCCTCCGACCTCATCATGCAGCAGTACGATTACTACGGCCTGTATCAGAACGGCTTTTTAAACTCCATCTTCGGCCAGCGGGACGTGACCCAGACCACCGAGGGCTATAACTACATCGCCATCAACGACGACGTGTATATGTACACCGGCGTGACCTCGGTCACCAGCGACCAGTCCAACATCGGCTTCCTTTTGAGCAACCAGCGCACCAAGGAGACCTTCTTCTACCCGGTGGCGGGCGCCACCGAGGCTTCGGCCCAGGCCTCCGCCCAGAGCCAGGTGCAGCAGATGCGCTATGTGGCCACCTTCCCCCTGCTTTTGAACATCGCCGACCAGCCCACCTACTTCATGTCTTTGAAGGGCGACGACGGCCTTGTGAAGATGTACGCCATGGTGAACGTGCAGCAGTATCAGATCGTGGAGACCGGCCAGACGGTGGCGGACTGCGAAGCCAACTACCGCCGTGCCCTGGCGGAGAACGGCCTCATCGCGGGCGGCGAGGCCGAGGTGCCCGATGCGGAGCACAGCGAGGCCACCGGCGTGCTGGCGGAGATCCGCACCGCCGTGATGGACGGCAACAGCTACTACTTCCTGCGCCTTGAGGGCCAGGACGTGTTCTACACCGTCAGCGCCGCCGACAGCCCCATCGCCGTCATCCTGAACGTGGGCGACGAGGTCACCATCACCTACGCCCCCGGCGAAGAGGGCAGCATCCTCTCCGGCACGTCGGTGGAGCGTACCGCCGCCGGCACCAGCCCGGCGCAGCCCGCCGGCGGGGGCGAAACCGGCGGCGAGGCCCCCGGGCAGGAAGATGCCCCCAGGCAGGAAGAGACCGCCCAGCCGGCCGAGGCCCCCGCCGCCTGAGGGCGCGGGCGCAGGGCCGCCGCGCAAACACAGCAAAAAAGCCGCTTCGGGAAATTCCCGAAGCGGCTTTTCTCTTGCCAAAAACGTTACCGGGCCTTCCAGGCGGCCAGGGCGGCCTCGATGACCTTGTCCATGTCGTAATACTTGTACTCGCCCAGCCGGCCGCCGAAGAGCACCTTTTCCTCGCCCTCGGCCAGCGCCTTGTACTGCTGGTACAGCGCGCCGTTGGCCTCGTCGTTCACGGGGTAGTAGGGTTCGTCCCCCACCTTCCATTCGGCGCTGTACTCCCGGCTGATGACCGTCTTGGGCTGGGTGCCGAACTCGAAGTGCTTGTGCTCGATGATGCGGGTGTAGGGGGTGTCCGCGTCGGTGTAGTTCACCACCGCGTTGCCCTGGTAGTTCTCCATGTCCAGGGTCTCGGTCTCGAACCGCACGCTGCGGTAGGCCAGCGCCCCCAGCTTGTAGCCGAAGTAGGCGTCGATGGGGCCGGTGTAGACCACCTTGTCGGCCACAGCGTCCCAGGCGGCCTTGTCCGCCAGATAATCAACGCCCAGCTTTACTTCCGCACCTTCCAGCATCTTCTCCACCATGGCGGTGTAGCCGCCCACGGGGATGCCCTGGTAGAGGGCGTTGAAGTAGTTGTTGTCGTAGACAAAGCGCACCGGCAGCCGCTTGATGATGAAGGCGGGCAGTTCGGTGCAGGGGCGGCCCCACTGCTTTTCGGTGTAGTGCTTGACCAGCTTCTCGTAGATGTCGGTGCCCACCAGATTGATGGCCTGCTCCTCCAGGTTTTTGGGCTCGGCCACATAGTGGGCGGCCCGCTGGCGCTCGATCTCGGCCTGGGCCTCGGCGGGGGTGATGACCCCCCACATCTTGTTGAAGGTGTTCATGTTGAAGGGCAGGTTGTAAATTTCGCCCTTGTAGTTGGCCACCGGGCTGTTGGTGTAGCGGTTGAAGGTGGCGAACCGGTTCACGTAGTTCCACACCTCGTCGTTGTTGGTGTGGAAGATGTGCGCGCCGTAGCGGTGCACCTGGATGCCCTCCACCGCCTCGGTGTAGATGTTGCCGGCGATGTGGTCCCGCTTTTCAATGACCAGGCAGGTCTTGCCCGCCTCCATGGCCTTCTGGGCGAACACCGCGCCGTAAAGGCCCGCGCCCACGATGAGATAGTCGTAGTGCTTGTTCATCCTGCTCCTCCTTAGTTGAAGCCGACCACTTTCTGGCTGATCTTGTAGGCCGCCACGGCGATGGCGCGGCCCGCCGCGCCGGGCAGGTTCATCACGATGCCAAACAGACCCCAGCGCAGTTTTTTGTAGACCCAGGGGTCAGAGGTGCGGATGTAGTTCCACAGCTGGCGCTTTTTCTCCAGATGCTCCGCCTCGCCGCCCCGGATGAGCAGGATGGAGGAGACGGTGGTGATGATCTCCAGATAGTTGAACAGATACTTGCGCAGCCGGGGCTCCTTCACCGCCTTCAGGTCCACCTGTTCCAGCATCAGCTTGTTCACCCGCAGCTGCTGGTCGATGCGGCGGATCATCACCGTCTCGTTCACCGACTGGTCGTTGCGGCCGATGTAGTAGTGGTAGAGGTCCACATCCAGGTAGTAGAGGGTCTTGACCCAGCGCATGGGCACATAGACATAGAGGTTATCCACATAGAAGGTGTGGCGGGGCAGGTCCAGCTTGCAGTCGCGCAGCAGCTGGGTGCGGTAGATGACCGAGTGCATCAGGATGTACTGGCCCTTGCGGAAGTGGCCCGCCTCGGCCCAGGTGAAGGGCTTTCCCTCGGGCAGAACGCCCCGGTACTCCATCACCTTTTTGTGCTTTGCGCCCACCTTGTCGTAGATGTAGTTGCAGACCAGCAGGTCCACCGGCTCACCCTCGGCAAAGCCGCGCAGGGTGTCCAGCACCTTGGGGTAGGCCTCCTCGTCCAGCCAGTCGTCGGAGTCCACCACCTTGAAGTAGAGGCCGGTGGCGTTTTTCAGCCCGGCCATCACCGCCGCGCCGTGGCCGCCGTTCTCCTGATGGATGGCCCGGACGATGCCGGGATACTTCGCTTCCAGCTCATCGGCGATGGAGGCGGTGTCGTCCTTGGAACCGTCGTCCACCACCAGGATCTCCACCTCGTCGCCGCCGGGCAGCAGCGTTTCCACGCAGTGGCGCATGTAGTCCTGAGAATTGTAGCAGGGGACCGCAATGGACAGAAGCTTCACGCTTTTCGTCCTCCTTCGATTTGTTGTTGCCGTGCGCGCCAAAAGGCCGCACACAGATATTATACACGATTTTTGGAAAAATGGGGCACAAAATTTGCACTTTTTCATGCCGGACAAAAAGGAACGGGCGTTCCTACACCTATAACGGTGCAGGAACGCCCATTTTTTCATTTCGTGTCCGAGCGGTGCTCAGGCAGCCTTTGCGCTCTCGGGGAAGATCTTCTTGTTCACGAAGAAGAACACCACCATCGAGATGCCGCCGTTGAGCACGGTGGTGCCGATGTTGTAGATGAAGTCGGGCACCAGCAGGCCGGCCACCGCCACCCACACGCAGTTGATGGAGTTGACGATGCAGGTGATGACGATGAACGCCGCCACATACCAGGCGATCTGAGGGCCGATCTTGCCCTTGGAGCGGAAGACGAAGCTGCGCTGGATGGGGAAGTTGATCATCTCGCCGATGACCATGGCCACCATGTAGGCGCAGAAGTAGGCAAGGCCGCCGTGGGCCTGGTCGTAGCCCAGGATGTTCCACTCGAAGGTCTCGCCGAAGAGGGTGACCGGGATGCCCGGCCAGCCGAAGGCGGTGTCGCCCAGGCCCGCGAAGGCCGCGGGCAGAAATTGCAGCATCAGATACTTGAACACGGTGATCAGGTTGCTGACGATGACGAACAGGCCGCCCTCACGCACCCACTTGGCGGCGGCGGGGTGTTTATCCGCAAAGTTGTTCCAGAACTTCATTGTTTCCTCCTTGTACCAGGCGTTGTTCCAGGCTGTTCTGCGCCTGGCGGTTGCGGGGCATCAGCCCTTCGCGGCGTTTTTCTCGGCCTTGGCGATGCGGGAAAGGCTTCGCCAGCCGCGCCATACCTGCCCCAGGCCCTTGAAGAAGTGGCCGTTGACCATCACCAGGATGCCCTCGGCCATCTCCATGCTCACCATGCCGTTCATCATCTTGGCGATGCCGCGGAAGGGCATGTTGTAGATGAACAGGATGTTCAGGTCAGGCTTGCCGCCCGCGATGCTCTTTTCCTTCATGCCCGTCAGGATGCGGCCCGCCAGCCGGGCGATGGGGTTCCTGGCGTAGTACAT
This sequence comes from Candidatus Allofournierella excrementavium, assembly GCF_048526665.1. Taxonomy (NCBI): domain Bacteria; kingdom Bacillati; phylum Bacillota; class Clostridia; order Eubacteriales; family Oscillospiraceae; genus Allofournierella; species Candidatus Allofournierella excrementavium. Next base: position 20,173 of record NZ_DBGFPE010000001.1, on the reverse strand, counting down.
CTGGCAGATGGCGTCGTTCATCTCCAGCAGCTTGGTCTCGTCCCATTTGCCCTGGGGCACTTCGCGGCCCAGCAGGGCGGCAAAGGCCTCGTCGGGCACATCGTCCAGTTTGAGGTCGTAATAACAGGCCAGCGCTTCCTTGTCCGCGGTGGCCTGCACGGCCTCGCCCGCCACGTTCACGCTGCCGGTAAGGCGGATGCCGGCGCAGCTGGAGCCCACCATCACGGTGTACTCGCCGCCCTCCACCTTCCAGGCCCTGGCCTGCGCATCGTACCAACGGAAGGCCTTGTCGTCCAGGGGGATGGCGACCCGGCGGCTCTCCCCTTCCGCCAGGCGCACCTTGGCAAATCCCTTCAGTTCCTTGGCCGGCCGCAGAATGGCGCTGCCGGGCTTGCCGACATAGACCTGCGCCACTTCGGCGCCCTCCACACTGCCGGTGTTGGTGAGGGTGAAGCTGACCTCGGTCTCGCTCACCGCAAGGTCGCTGTAAGCGAAGGTGGTGTAGGACAGGCCGTAACCGAAGGCAAACCGCACGGGCTTGTTCGCCGTTTCAAACCAGCGGTAGCCCACGAAGGGGCCCTCCCGGTATTCGGCGGTGCGCTGGCGGCCGGGCCAGTAGTGGCTCACCGGCTCGTCGGCCCATTCCAGCGGCCAGGTCTGGCTCAGGCGGCCGCCCGGGCACACCTGCCCGGTGATGACCCGCAGGGCGGCGGAAGCGCCCGCCTGCCCGCACAGGCCGGTGTAGACCAGGGCCTTGCAGTGCTCCAGCCAGGGGGTCTCCACCGGGCTGCCGGCGGCCAGGACCACCACCACGTTGGGGTTGGCCGCGGCCACCGCTTTCAGCAATTCCACCTGGTTGCCCGGCAGGCGCATGTGCTCCCGGTCCAGGCCCTCGGTCTCGCTGATCTCCGGCAGGCCCATGTAGAGCAGCACGGTGTCCGCCTGCTTTGCCAGGGCCACGGCCTGCTCGGTGAGGGCCTTGTCCACCGCGTCCGCCCGGGTGAAGCCCTGGGCGTAGCCCACGCTCTCCAGGGGCATCTTGTCCAGCACGTCCAGGGTGCACTCCAGCTTGGTGGGGTTCACCAGGCTGCTGCCCGCGCCCTGGTAGCGGGGGGTGGCGGCAAAGTCGCCGATGACGGCCACCTTCGCGCCGGCGGCCAGGGGCAGGATGTTCTCCTCGTTCTTCAGCAGCACCACGGCCTCTTCCGCCACCTTGGCGGCCAGAGCGTGGTGGCCTTCCTTGTCGAAGCTGCCGTCGGCCTTTTCCTTCGGGGCCACCGCCAGGATGACGTCCAGCAGTTCGTCCACCCGCTGGTCCACCACTTCCTCGCCGATGACGCCCGCCTTCACGGCGGCGGCCAGCTGGCGGTCGGAGTCGCCGGCGGTGCCGGGCATCTCCAGATGGCTGCCCGCGCGCACGCCCTCCACATGGTCGTTGGAGCCGCCCCAGTCGGTGACCACGGCGCCCTCAAAGCCCCACTCGTCCCGCAGGATGTCGCTGAGCAGCGTCTTGTCCTCGTTGGCGTAGGTGCCGTTGATCTTGTTGTAGGAGGACATGATGAATTTGGGCTTGCCTTCCTTGACGGCGATCTCGAAGTTGGTGAGATAGATTTCCCGGAAGGTGCGCCCGTCCACCACGCTGTCGCTTGCCATGCGCAGGGTCTCCTGGCTGTTGGCGGCGAAGTGCTTGGGGCAGGCGGCGATGCCCCGGCTCTGGATGCCCCGGATGTAGCCCGCGGCCAGTTTGCCCGCCAGGATGGGGTCCTCGGAGAAGTACTCAAAGTTGCGCCCGCACAAAGGGCTGCGCTGGATGTTGAGGCCGGGGCCCAGCACCACGCTCACCCCCTGCGCCACCGCCTCCTCGCCCAGGGCCGCGCCCAGTTCCTCGCCCAGGGCGGGGTCCCAGGTGCAGGCCACGGTGACGGCGGTGGGCCAGCAGGTGGCGGGCAGGCTGGCGTTCAGGCCCAGATGGTCGCCCTCGCCCACCTGCTTGCGCATGCCGGTGGGGCCGTCGGACAGGTAAATGGTGGGCACGCCCAGCCGCTCCACCGACCGGGTGCTCCAGATGTCCCGGCCGGACAGAAGGCCGCACTTTTCTTCCAGGGTCATCTGTTCGATGAGTTCCTTGTGTTTCATTCGTCAAGCTCCTTGTTCTGCCGGGCTTTACGGCCATGGGGCGGAGCCCGAAGGCCCCGCCCCGGAATGACCGAAAAAGCGAAAGGTTGTTATTCGGCGGCGCCCTCGCCCTCAGCCACAGTCACAACGGGCTGCTCGGAAACGCGGCGCTTGTAGTTCTTGACCGCCTTGATCTCCAGGGCCGCCAGGATCAGCACCAGCACGGCGTCGATGCCGTAGCCGATCAGCTGCCAGGTGGGCAGGCCGGGGTTCAGGTTCTCCTCCATGTAGGCGCGGCTGTTGACCACGGTGTAGAGGATGTTCTTGCAGGCCTGACGGGCAGCCAGAACGCCGGTGGCGCTGGTGGTGTCGGTCAGGTAGTTGGTCTCGGTGGGGTAGTTCACCAGGCAGAAGTCGGTGCCGTTGCGGATGGCCTGGTCAGCATCCATGTAGCCGTAGACGCCGAAGTAGTCGGTCAGGACCATGCCCACGAAGCCCCACTCGTCGCGCAGAACGGTGTTGCACAGGGCGTTGGAAGCGCCGGCCCACTCGGTGCCGACATAGTTGAAGGAGGACATCACCGCGTCGGCGCCGCCTTCCTTCACGGCCAGCTCAAAGGGCTTGAGGTAGATCTCGCGGATGGACTGCTCGTTGGCCCAGGTGCAGAGCATGGTGTTGCGGTTGGTCTCCTGGTCGTTCAGAGCGTAGTGCTTGATGTAGGAGTACACGCCGTGGCTCTCGGCGCCCTGCACGGCCTGGGCGGCCAGCTTGCCGCTGAGCACGCCGTCCTCGGAGTAGTACTCGAAATTACGGCCGCTGAAAGCGGAGCGGTGGATGTTCATGGCGGGAGCGTACCAGCCGGACACATCCAGGTCGTCGGCCATGCGGCCGATGGAGGAACCGAACTTGTAAACGGTGTCGGTGTTCCAGGTGGAAGCCATCATCACGGTGCCGGCAAAGCCGATGGAGCCCTGCTGGGTGAAGTTGTTGTTGATGGAGGCAGGGCCGTCGCAGTCGTAGGTCTGCACCTTGCCGATGCTGTTGATGGGAGCGGTCTGATAGCCGCCCATGGCGATCAGCTCGCTCATCTCAGAGACGGTGAGCTGGTCCAGGAAGGTGTCCCACTGGGGGTCGTCATAATCAAGGCCCCGCATCTGGACCAGTTGGATGTTGTTCTGGGCGCCGGTGGTGGGCATCACGTCGTCGGCGTTGTTGTAGTTGTTGGGGTCGTAGTTGGCGTTGTTCAGGAAGGTGGCCTTGTCCTCCTCGCTCATGGACATGCTGGCGGGAGCGGCAGTGGCCTCGGCGTAGTTGGCGAAGTGGTCGGCACGGGACAGGTAAGTAACGTCGCCCTCCACGTTCTCGAACTGGTTGGCGGGAGCGGTCAGGTCGTTGGAACGGCCCTCATCGTAAACGATGGTCTCGGGCACGTTGTACACGCGGCTGTCCAGCACGGTGTGAGAGTCGGAGTTGATGCTGATGACGTAGTCGCCGGCCTCCAGCACGTAGGCGGCAGCGCCGTAGGTGTCGTAGGAAGCCATGTCCTCAGCCTTGAAGCTGATGGTCAGGGTCTGGGAAGCGCCGGGCTCCAGGATGTCGGTCTTGTCAAAGGCCACCAGGTTGGCAGTGGCTTTCTCGATGCCGCCGTTGGTGTAGGGCGGGTTGAAGAAGACCTCGACCACGTTCTTGCCGGCCACGCTGCCGGTGTTGGTGACGGTCACATCAAAGCTGATGGTGTCGCCGTCCACGGTCAGGTCGCTCATGGTCTGCTCAAAGGTGGTGTAGGACAGGCCGTAGCCGAAGGGGTACACGACGGTGGAGTCGTAGTCGATCAGGCCCTCGGCGGCGGCGGTCTCGTAGAACTTGTAGCCCACGTAGATGCCCTCGACGTAGTTCACGAAGCTGGGCATGGCGGTGACTTCCTCACCGGTGGAGAAGTTGGTGGAGACCACGGCGTGCTCGTCCATGTTGTCGTACATGAACTGGCCGAAGTTGTTGACGATGGGGGTGTTGAACAGGTCGTAGACGAAGGTGTCAACGGTCTTGCCGGAGGGGTTCACCGCACCGGCCAGCACCAGGCCCACGGCGTCAAAGCCGTTCTGGCCGGGGCAGGGAGTGTAGACAGCGGCGTCCACACCGTACTCCTCCAGGAAGCCCAGCTCCATGGCGTTGTTGGTGTTGATGAGCACGATGACCTTGTCGAAGTTGTCGCACACCATCTGCAGCATCTCTTCCTCGCGGTTGCTCAGCTGCAGGTAATGGTCGCCTTCATCCCAGTCGTTGCCCTCGTTCAGGGTGTCGTCGTACACGCCGTTGAAGTAGGAGTTGCCGGTCAGAGCGTCCCGCTCTTTCCAGGTGCCGTCCACGACGGCGGCCATGTCGGTGGGCATGTCGGCGTTCTCGCCGCCGGGCCGGGAGATGACCACCAGCGCGGTGTCGCTGAACTCTTTGGCGGAGGCCATCAGTTCGTCGGTGTAGGCGCTGACGTTGGGCTCGGGCAGGGTCCAGTCCTGGGCCCACATGCCCACGCTGGGACGCTCGGCCTGATAGGCCTCGTAGAAGTCCACCAGATCCTGGTTGACGTTCAGGCCGGCGTTGGTCAGGCCGGTGATCAGGTCGGTCACGGCGTACTGGTCGTTCAGAGCGCCGGAACCCACGCCGCCGTAAACGGGGGCGGTGGAAGCCCAGCCGAAGACGTTCACGTTGGAGCCGCCGGCCAGGGGCAGGGCGCCGTTGTTCTCCAGCAGGGTCACGCCTTCGCTCACCAGCTCGGTGTTGACCTCGTAGGCCTCGGCCATGCTCTCCTCGGTGATGGAGCCGCCGCCCATGGCCAGGTTGATCATGGTGAACATGGGTCCGAAGCAGATGGTGTTCACCACGATGATGACGGCCAGAGCCAGCGCCACCAGGGCGCTGCTGCGGGCCAGCTTTCTCTTGGCGACGGGCAGAGCCTTGCAGGCAATGATCACCGCCAGAGCGACGACGAGAGCAACGCCCAGCACGATCAAGTGGGTCTTGACGCTGGCCAGGACGTTGATCACGTCTTGAATGTTGATGGCTAACATTTTGCGATTCCTCCTTGCGTATCGTCCGCCGGGCGCTTTTGGGCCCGCGCGTTATCACGGTTCATACTTTAACACAAATTTCACCCGAAAGGCCGCCGGAGGGACAAACTGCCATTTTTGCGGCACAAGTGGGAAAACGCTTTGTGCACTTTTGCAACGAAAAGCCCGGCTTGTTTGTGTAACACGCACAAGTCGGGCTTTTTCTTTACCATTATTTTTCCTGCGTGCCCTCTGCCAGCGGCAGCAGGATCTTGAGTTCGAACCAGTTCTTCCGGGTGTTCACCGTCACGGTGCCGCCGTACTTCTGGGCGGTGCGGCGGATGCTCTTGAGGCCGTAGCCGTGGTAGTCGGTGTTGCCCTTGGTGGTGCGGGGCAGGCCGTTCTCGAAGGTCAGCTCCCCTTCAAAGCAGTTCTCGAAGCGCAGCAGCGCAAAGTTCTTCTGGCGGGACACCGCCACGTGGATGAGGCGTTTCTCCTTGTCCTCGATCTTCTTCACGCTCTCGATGGCGTTGTCCAGCGCGTTGCCCACCAGGGTGCACAGGTCCATGGGGCTCACCCCCGCCAGCACCGTGCCGTCGGCCACCGTGGTGAGGTGGATGTCGTGCTTCTGGCAGTAGAGGCTCTTGCCGGTGAGCAGCACGTCCAGCACCTGGTTGCCGGTCTTGTTCTGGGCCTCGTAGGTGTTGATGTCGCTCTCCATCTCGTCCAGCCAGGCGCTGCGGCGCTCGGCGTCCGGCTCGGCCCGCAGCGCGGCGATCTGGTGCTTGAGGTCGTGGTATTTGCGGTTGATGAGGTCGATGCTCTCCCGCGACTGCTGGTACTGGGCGTACTGGCTGCGCAGGATGCTGTCCATGGTCTCCAGCTCGTGACGCACCTGCAGCTCCGCCCGCTGCAGGTGGTAGGCATAGAGGATGGCGATGCCTCCCAGGTCCACCAGCGTGCGGATGTTGAAGATGTCGCCCACATACTGGCTGCTGAAGGGGGTGTCCGCCTGGGTGTAGCTCAGGTTGCTGATGAGAAAGGCCGACGCGCCGATGATGGCGGCGTTGGCCAGTTCCCGGGGGGTGATGGTGATGGGATGCTCCGCCGCGTGGCTGCGGGCCTCCAGCAGGAACATCAGCCCGAACACCACGGCATAGACCACCGCCAGAAAGGCCAGCCGGGCAAGGAAGCTGTCCTGCCCCGCCAGATTGGCGTAGTGGTAATAGAGCTGCCACTCCAGCGAAGCGCCGAACTCCGCCAGGATGAAGGCCCGCACGGTGTAGTAGCCGGCGTTCAGCGCGCCCCGGCCGCACGCCAGGAACAAGAACAGGAACATCAGCCCGATGGCCGCCAGCATGCAGGGGATCCACAGGGGCAGGGGCACGTCGTCGGTGGCCACCAGAAAGATGCTCTGCACCGCCAGCATACCCGCCGCAAGGCCCCAGAAGCGCAGGCTGCCCCGCTTTTCGGGCAGCAGCGAGAGGATGTAGACAAGGCAGGCCAGCCACTCCGCCAGCGCCGTGTACAGGCGGGGGATGTCCGCCAGGTCGCCCGGATTCATTTGACCACCTCGCCCACATAGTCGGTCAGCGCCGCCAGAAACTCATTCTTGCGCCCCCGGCTGATGGGCAGGGCGTGTCCGCCCACGATGGCGCAGCCGTCCCGCACGCCGTCCACATGCTCCAGGTTCACAAGGCAGCCCTTGTTGCAGCGGAAAAAGCCGAAGCTCTCCAGCTTTTCCTCCACCTCCCGGATGGTGCCGGTGGTGGTGTGCTCCTCCCCGTCGGTGACGAACACCAGATTGTGGCCCTGGCTCTCCACATAGAGGATGCGGGAGATGTCCAGCTTGCGGGCCCCGCCCCGGATGGCGATGGTCATATAGCGCCTTGCCCGCCGCTTCATCCGGCCGATGGCCCGCTCCAGCCGCTGGCTGAAGGCGAAGTAGCTCACGGGTTTGAGCACATAGTCCAGCGCGTCCACCGCGTAGCCCCGGATGGCGTACTGGGCCATGTTGGTGATGAAGATGATGACCACCTCCGGGTCCACCTTGCGTATCTCCTCGGCGGCGGTCATGCCGTCCATGAATTTCATCTGCACGTCCATCAGGATGATGTCGTACTGGGCGCGGTATTTCTCCAAAATCTCGTCGCCGTCGCAAAAGCGCACCGTCTCGAACACCTCGCCGCTCTCGTCGGCATAGCGCGCCAGATACTCTTCCATCTGCTTCGCGCAGGAGTCCTCGTCCTCCACAATGGCGATGCTGATCATGGGCTTCTCTCCTTTCCTGAAATGCTTTGGGGCCGGCGGGCCGGCCGAACATCCTTTGGAACAAGTGAACAAGGCAGCGCGCCAGACGATGGTCAAACTGCCGAAAAAGGCGGCAAACGGCGCGGCAGCAAAGCCAAGGCTGCCCGCCCCGGCCAAGCAGCCGCGCCGCGAAGGTCTATTCTTTTTTCGCCCTTATCAGGGGATGAACACGCCGTGGATGGCGCTCACCGCCCGGTCGGCCTCTTTTTCGTCGATGATGACGCTGATCTTGATCTCGCTGGTGCTGATCATGTGGATGTTGACGTTGGCCTCGAACAGGGCCTCGAACATGCGGCTGGCAACGCCGGGGTTGGACTGCATGCCCGCGCCCACCACGCTGACCTTGGCGTAGTTCTTTTCCACTTTGATCTCCTTGCCGCCGAAGCGGGGCTGGTTCTCCTTCAGCACCTCCACCGCGTTCTCGGCCTCGCCCAGGGGCACGGTGAAGATCAGGTCCTTGTTGCCGCCGCGGCCGGTGGACTGCAGGATGATGTCCACGTTGATGTTGCGGCTGGCCAGGGCCCCGAACACTTTAAAGGACATGCCCGGCACGTCCGGCACCTCCATGATGGAGATCACCGCCACGTCGGTGTCCTTGGCAACGCCCTTGATGAGCATTCCTTCCATATCGTCTGCTACCTCCTTCACGATGGTACCCGGCACCGGGTTCAGGCTGGAGAGCACCTCCAGCTCCACGCCGTATTTCTTGGCAAGTTCGACGCTGCGGTTGTTCAGCACCTGGGCGCCCAGGCTGGCCAGCTCCAGCATCTCGTCAAAGCTGATCTGTTCCAGTTTGCGCGCGCCGGGCACCTTGCGCGGGTCGGCGGTGTAAACGCCCTCCACGTCGGTGTAGATCTGGCAGCGGTCGGCGTGCAGCGCGGCGGCCAGCGCCACGGCGCTGGTGTCGGAGCCGCCCCGGCCCAGGGTGGTGATGTCCTCCAGGCGGTTCATGCCCTGGAAGCCCGCCACCACCACCACGCGGTTGCGGGCCAGCTCGCTCTCCACCCGCTCGGTGTCCAGCCGGCGGATGCGCGCCTTGGAATAGGCGCGGTCGGTGATGAAGCCCGCCTGCCAGCCGGTGAGGCTCACCGCCTGCACTCCCAGCACGCTCAGGGCCATGGCCAGCAGCGCGATGGAGATCTGCTCGCCGGAAGCCAGCAGCATATCCATCTCACGCCGGCTGGGCTCGCTGGTGATCTCGGCTGCCTTGGCGATCAGGTCGTCGGTGGTGTCGCCCTGGGCGGACACCACCACCACCACGTCGTTGCCAGCCTTGCGGGTGGCGGCCACGATGCGGGCCACGTTGAACACCCGGTCACGATCGGCCACGGAACTGCCGCCGAATTTTTGCACGATCAAGGCCAAATTTCCTCAACTCCCTCTATCAACAAATGCCTCCTGGCATAAGTGTATGCATTTGCACGGTCTTATTCTACCACAGCGCCGGTGTTGTCCGCAAGCATCCGCCGCAGCGAGAAGGCCAGCGTCTCCGGCGTCCCGGCCAGAAGCTCCTCGGCGCGGCCGAAAAAGTCGCTGTTGTCCCGGTGGACCACCGCCATGATGGTGGGGCCCGCGCCGGAGATGTAGACCGCGTAGGCCCCCAGGTCCCAGGCCAGCTCGAAGATGCGCTCGCCGCCGGGGATCAGGGGCAGACGGTACTGCTGGTGCAGCGCGTCCTTGGTGGCCACCTTCAAAAGCTCATAGTCGCCGTCGCAGAAGGCGGCGGTGGCCAGCGCCGCCCGGGAAAGATTGTACACCGCGTCCGCCCGGTCCACCGTTTTGGGCAGGGCCGCGCGGGCCTTCTCGGTGAGCAGCTTGAAGTTGGGGATGAAGGCCGCGAATGCCAGCTCCTCGTCGATGGGCTTGCGCACGCTGTACACCTGGCCCTCGTCGTAAACGCTGGTCACAAAGCCGCCCAGCATGGCCGGGGCCACGTTGTCCGGGTGGCCCTCGATGCTGGTGGCCAGGGTGAGCATCTGCCGCCGGGTGAGGGGCGAGCCCAGCAGGGCGTTGGCCCCCAGGATGCCCGCCACGATGCAGGCGGAGCTGGAGCCCAGGCCCCGGGCCATGGGGATGGGGTTCTCCTGCCGGATGCGGATGCCCTTCAGGGGCTGGCCCAGCTGGTCGAACACCGCCTTGGCCGAGCGGTAGACAAGGTTGCCCGGGCCGGTGGGGATGAGGGTGCCGTCGCTGGCCAGGATGTCGATGCGGTCGCACTCTTCCAGGGTGACGGTGTTGTGCATGGAGACCGCGAGGCCCAGCGCGTCAAAGCCGGCGCCCACGTTGGCGCTGGTGGCGGGCACGGTGACTTTTACCATAAACGCTTTCCTCCCTCAATCGGTGAGCTGGCGCAGCACCAGCTCCACTTTGCCGCCCAGGGCTGTGACCTTGCGGGCGGCCTCCTCCAGCCCGCGGGGGGCGATGTAGGTCACGAGATAGGCCGCCTCGCTGCCGTCGTCGCTCACCAGCTCGCCCTCGCCGTAAAGCGCGGGCAGCACGGTGGCGGGCAGCCCCTTCACCCGCACATAGCAGGTGGCGGGGGTGGGGTCCTCCAGCAGGCCGTCGAAGGGCTCGCTGGGCTGCCAGAACAGGCTGTCGTGGATCTTCGCGCCGTGCTTGAGGGCGTCGATCACGTCCGCCACCACCGCGCTGGCGGTGGGCAGACGGCCCGCGCCCTTGCCGTAGAACACCACGTCGCCCAGCATGTCGCCCTTCACCAGCACCGCGTTGAACACGTCGTCCACGCTGGCCAGCTGGTTGGATCTGGGCACCAGCATGGGCTCCACCGCGGCGGTCACCCGGCCGGTCTCGTCCCGCCTGGCCCAGGCGATGAGCTTGATGACGCAGTCCAGCCGGGCGGCAGCGGCGATGTCCGCCACCGTGATGCCCCGGATGCCCCGGGTCGGGATGTTTTTGGGATAGAAATGATGCCCGAAGGCGATGCTTGCCAGAATGGCGATCTTGCGGCAGGCGTCGGGGCCGTCCACGTCGTCGCCGGGGTCCTTGGTCTCGGCGTAGCCCAGCTGCTGGGCGATCTTCAGCGCGTCCTCAAAGCCCATCTCCTCCCGGGCCATCTTGGTGAGCATGAAGTTGGTGGTGCCGTTCACGATGCCCTGCACCTGGCTGATGACGTTGGCCGCAAGGCACTGGTGCATGGGAGTAATGATGGGGGTGCCGCCGCCCACGCTGGCCTCGAACAGAAAGGCCGCCTTGTGCTCTCTGGCCAGAGCCAGCAGCTCGGCGCCGTAGGTGGCCACCATCTCCTTGTTGCTGGTCACCACGCTGCGCCCGCTCTCCAGCGCTTTCCGCACATAGGGGTAGGCGAATTTGGTGCCGCCGATGGTCTCCACCACCACCTTTATCTCCGGGTCGGCCAGGATGGTGTCGATGCTCTGCACAAACAGGGCCGCGTCGGGGTGATTGCTGAAGTCCCGGATGTCCAGGATGTATTTGACCTCCACGGGCTGGCCCGCGCGGCGGCTGACGCTGGCCGCATTGCGGCGCAGCACCTCCAGCACGCCGCCGCCCACGGTGCCGAAGCCCAGGATCGCGATCTTTGCCATAGGTCCCTTCGTTCCTTTCCTCTTCAATGCTGACTTTGTGCGCCCGCGTCACACGCCCTGGCGGATCTCCACCACGGTGCGCTGACGGCGCAGCTTCTGGAGCATTTCCTCCACGCTCATCTGCATGGTGTCGGTGCGCACGCTCACCGCCACCTGGGCCGCGCCGCTCTCCGGCGTGGACTGGTTGATGGTGACCACGCTGCCCCCCGCCGCGCTGATGCCCGCCAGCAGCGCCTGCAGCGCGCCGGTCTCGTCCAGCAGGGTGGCCAGCACGGTGATGACCTTGCGGCTGTTGCGGGCGTCGAACACGCAGTCCTTGTATTTATAGAAGGCGCTGCGGGACAGCCCCGCCTGCCGCACAGCCGACGAGATGTTGCGCACCGCGCCGCTGGCCAGCAGTTCCTTGGCCTTGAGCACCTTGATGAAAACGTCCGGCAGCACGCTTGCGTCCACCAGCAGAAAACGACGTTCCATACTCTTCCTCCAAATCCCCCGCAAAGGGCGCGATTGTACTCGATGAAAGCACATTTGTGTCCAAAGATGCTACAATGTTTATACTATACCACTTTGCCACGCCAAAGTGCAAGGGGCAGGTGCGGCCGCGGCGCGATTTTCGGCAAATGGAGCAGTTTGGGCCCCTCTGGCGCATTTCGTTTGCACACAATACACAAAGGGCCCCTTCTGTGCGCTCAGCGCGCACAGAAGGGGCCCTTGCCGGTTCGTATCAGGGATGCAGGGTGCAGTAGCCGGGCATGTTGTCGGCGGTGTAGTAGCCCACTGCCGTGTTGGGGCAGTTCACGGCCAGTTCGCCGCTCTCCGCGCAAAAGCGCGCCGTCTGCACGTCGTCGCTCACCGGGAAGCTCTTGGTCTCCAGGTCGGCCTGGATGGTGTCCATCAGCTGCTTCCACGCCTTCTGGATGGGCTTTGCGTTCTGGCCCTTCTTCACGTCGGTGAAGTCATAGGGCTGGTCGTAGCCCCACCACACGCCGGTGACGTAGTAGGGGGTCAGGCCCACGAAGGTGAAGTCGTGGTTGTCGGTGGTGGTGCCGGTCTTGGCGGCGGCCTCCATCTCGCCGGCAGGCTTGATGGTGGTGCCGGCGGTGCCGTTGGAGCCCAGAACGCCCTGCAGCAGCCGGTTCATGATCATGGCGGTGCTGGGCTTGATGGCCTGGGTGTGCACCACGTTGACGGTGTTGTCCAGAATGACCTCGCCGGTGACGGCGTTCTCCACGATGGTGTACAGGTGGGGGGTCACATACTCGCCGCCGTTGCCGAACATCTGGTAAGCGGCGGTGAGCTCCATCAGGCTGATGCCCTCGGAAAGGCTGCCCAGCACCATGGGGGCGTAGTCCGCATCCGCCTCGGTGAGGTGGGTCATGCCCAGGGTGTCGTGGGCGAAGCTGTACATATAATCCTTGCCCACGCGCTGGCCCACACGCACCGCGATGGTGTTCTTGGAGCGGGCGATGGCGGTGTTCACGGTGACGAGAGCGCCGTCGCCGAAGCCCTCATAGTTCTTGGGCCAGTCCTGCCAGATGTCGGGGTTGGCCAGCACCTCGGGGGCGTCGTTTTCAAACATCTTGGTGCCGTACTGGGGGTAGGAAGAACGCAGGTTTTCCTTGACGATCTTGCCCACGCCCATATCGGGCAGGGCGGTGGAGTAGTTGATGAGGCCGGAGTCGATGCCCAGGGAATAGGCCGCCAGCGGCTTCATGGTGGAACCCACCGACCGCTGGGTGCCGCCGTACTCGGGGGCCACCGCGCGGTTGAGCCCCAGGTCGGTGGTCTTTTCGCCAAGGCCACCCACCAGCGCCAGCACCTGGCCGGAATAATCCATGGTGAGCATGGCCGCCTGGGTGCGGGCGTTGTAGTAATACACCGGCTCGCCGTCGTCGTTGGTGCCGGTCTTGTAGGTGCCGTCGTCGTTCACCACGATGTTCTCCAGCTCGGAGGGCTCGGGCACCTGGCTTTGCAATATCTCCTCCTCATGCCACAGCGCCGGGATGGCGTCGTCGGCGTTGAGCATGATCTTCTCCATTTCCTCCTGGAGGAAGGGGTCCATGGTGGTGTAGATGCGCAGGCCGCCGTTGTAGATGAGGTTGTGGGCCTCGGCGGCGGTGTAGCCAAGCTCGTCCTGCAGCTGCTTTTGCAGCATCTTGTACACCGCGTCGGCAAAGTAGGAGTTGTTGGAGGAGGTGGTCACCACCTCGGCCTCCTTCTCCTCCGCCAGCACCAGGGGGCTTGCCACCGCGTCGTTGTATTCCGAGTCGGTCAGCTTGCCCTGCTCGTGCATCAGCTGCAGGATCCAGTTGCGGCGCTGCAGGTGCTGCTCGGGATTGGTGTAGGGGTTATAGCCGGTGGGGTTCTTGGTGATGGCCGCGATGCTGGCGCACTGCGCCGGGGACAGCTCGGCCAGGTCGTCGATGCCGAAGTAGTTGGACGCGCCCGCCTTGACGCCGGCGATGGAGCCGGACAGGCTCACCGTGTTGAGATACGCCTCCAGGATGGTGTCCTTGTCGTAGCGCTTGTCCAGGCCCAGGGCGCGGAAGATCTCGCGCAGCTTGCGGTCCACCGAGACGTCATCGTCGCCCAGGATGTTCTTGATGAGCTGCTGGTCCAGGGTGGAAGCGCCCTGCATGCTGTCGTAGATGGGGAAGCCCAGCTTGGTGGCGATGTAGTTGACGCCGGCGGCGAAGGTGCGCTTGAAGTTCACGCCGCTGTGCTCGTAGAAGTCCTTGTCCTCCACGCAGATGAAGGCCCACTTGAGATAGGGGTTGGACTCGATCTCCTGCAGGTCCACCCATTCGCGGTCGTTGCTGTCGTGCCATTCCTCGGTGACCACCCACTCGCCGGTGTCGTGGTCCCGCGCCAGCAGCTGGCTGGTCTGGGCCAGCTCCAGGTTGGTCAGGTCCAGCAGCTCGGCGTCGTTGGCGGTGATCTCCACGGCGTAGAGGCTCAGCAGAACGGCCAGCACGCTGCCCACCATCACCCCCAGGCAGATGCAGGCGGCCACGAATTTCATGAAGCCCTTGAAGATGCGCATGCCCTTGGACTGCTTCTTGCCGCGGGGCCCGTGGGAACCGCTGCCCTCCCCCGGCTCCTGGCCCGCCGGGCGCGAAGAGCGCCGGGGCGAAGAGGAGATGCGGGAAGGCCCGTTCTTGGCGCTGCCGGTGCGGGAAGTGCCGCGGGGCGCGCTGCTCCGTGCGCCGGAATGGGACTCGCCGGAGTGAGACGGGGCGTGGGCACTGCCGGACGCGTGGGACGCGCTGCCGGTGTGGGCCGCGCCGGTGCGGTTGAGTTTCCGGCCCTGGCCGGAACCGGCGGAGCCGGCGCTGTGGGTGCCGGAGGTGCCGGAGCCGTCGGGCCGCCGGATGCTGCGATGCTCGTTGGAGTCTATGAGGACCGCCTCCTTTGCGGAAAATTCGCTGGATGTACTGTGGCGAAAACCGCCCGCCGTCCGTGTTTTCGCGCAAACGAAAACAGACGGCCGCGGACCGCCATGTTGGTATTATACCACAACCCACCCCGCCAAGTACAGTGAAATCCCATTGAAAACTGTATGAACCCGCCGCACCGGGTCAATACTGGCCGTGAAAGGGGGTCTTGCCAATGACCAAAGTCTGGGTGTCACTGCTGGCGGCGGTGTGCGCTTTGAGCCTGGGGCTGAGCCTTTTCTGGATGGTCCGGCCCGCCCGCACCGGTCCGGAGAGCGCCGCGGCCGCGCCTTACATTTTGAAGGACCACGGCGGCAGGCTGGCGGTGTTCGCCGCGGAGGGCGGCGAGCCGCTGCGGGTCTACGACGTCTACACCCACCTGCTGCCCGAGAGCGACGTGGCCGCCCTGCAAAAGGGCATCCCGGTGGAGAGCGAAGAGCGGCTGGACCGGCTGCTGGAGGACTTCGGCGCCTGACGGCGGGGCTGCGGCCCCGTCGCCCTTTTCGGGGGAGGCGCGCCCCTTTCTCGGTTGCTTTTGTACGGGGGCTATGGTACAATGATTTTGTAAAAAATTGTAAACAAACGGAGGCGTCACCGTGGACCTTTTACGCAGTGATTTCGACCCCGCCCTGGTCTTGCAGCAGAAGCGGCGCATCAAGCGCGAACTTTTGCAAAAGCCGGGCCTCATCCCCAAAAAAGTGGCCCTGATGAGCGGCAGCACCATCGGCGAGATCAAGAACATCCTGGAGCTGTTCTTGCTGGCCAACGGCATCCAGCCGGAATTCTACGAGGGCGGCTATTCCCTGTTCTTCGAGAATCTGGTGTTTGACGACGGGGCGTTGAAAGCCTTCGCGCCCGACTTCATCTTCATCCACACCAGCCAGCGGAACCTGAAGCTCTGGCCCGAGGCCGAGGACGACGCCGCGGCCTGCGAGGAGAAGCTGAACGCCGAGTTCGCCCGCTTCGAGCAGGCGGCCAAGGCGGCGCTGGGCTTCGGCTGCCCGGTGGTGCTCAACAACTTCGATCTGCCCCTCTACCGGGTGATGGGCAACCGGGAGGGCGTGGACGTCCACGGCCGGGTGCGCTTTGTGCGCAAGCTGAACGAGAAGCTGGCCGCCCTGGCCGAGGCCACCCCGAACCTTTACATCAACGACCTGGCCTATCTGCAGGCGCTTTACGGCATGGACCGCTTCAGCGACCCCACCGCCTGGTACGCCTACAAGTACGCGGTGAGCCTGGAGTGCCTGCCCTATCTGTGCCAGAGCGTGGCCAACATCATCAAGAGCCTCTTGGGCAAGAACAAGAAGGCCCTGGCGCTGGACCTGGACAACACCCTCTGGGGCGGCATCATCGGCGACGACGGCGCCGAGGGCATCGTGATAGGCAGCGAGACCCCCGCCGGCATGGCCTACGCCGAGTTCCAGGGCTACCTGAAAGCCCTGGGCAAGCTGGGCATCCTGCTGAACGTGTGCAGCAAGAACGAGGAGTCCATCGCCCGCACCGGCTTCGAGCGGGCGGACAGCGTTTTGAAAGCGGACGACTTCCTCTGTTTCAAGGCCAACTGGGACCCCAAGCACCTGAACATCGCCGCCATGGCCAAGGAGATCAACATCCTGCCCGAGAGCTTCGTCTTTGTGGACGACAACCCCGCCGAGCGGGAGATCGTGCGGCGGGAGCTGCCCATGGTCACGGTGCCGGAGCTTTCCTGCCCCGAGGAGTACATCGCCGCCATCGACCGGGCGGGGTACTTTGAGGTGACCACCCTCTCGGCGGACGACAAAAAGCGCGCCGAGATGTACAAGCAGAACGCCCAGCGCGCTCAGCTGGAGCAGAGCTTCGGCAACTACGACGACTACCTCAAGAGCCTTGATATGGTGTGCGAGATCGGGGCCTTCGACGCGCCCCACGCCGAGCGCATCACCCAGCTCATCAACAAGACCAACCAGTTCAACCTCACCACCCGCCGCTACACCGCCGCCGAGGTGGAGAGCCTGCTGGGCAACGACGAGTACATCACCCAGTACGGCCGCCTGGTGGACAAGTTCGGCGACAACGGCCTTGTCACCGCCATGATCGGCCACAAGCAGGGCGACGTGCTGGAGATGGACCTGTGGATCATGAGCTGCCGCACCTTCAAGCGGAGGCTGGAGCACGCCATGTTCGACGAACTGGTGCGCCGCGCCGCCGAAGCGGGGGTCAAGACCATCGTGGGCCACTACTACCCCACCGCCAAAAACTTGCTTGTGAAGGATTTTTATGCTACAATCGGCTTTGTAAAAACCGCCGAGGACGAGGCCGGCAACTGCACCTTCGAGTTCACCGGCTTCGAGGGCTACCAGCCCCAGTGCGGCGTGATGGAGATCAAACGGGTCTGACCCGAAAAGGAGCGTTCAAACAATGGATAAGCAGAGCATTTTTGATGCCGTGCAGGAGATTTTCCGCGACAACTTCGACGACGAGGAACTGGTCATCACCCGTGAGACCTGCGCCGACGACATCGAGGACTGGGACAGCCTGGAGCAGATCAACCTGCTCACCGCCATGGAGAAGAAATTCGGTCTCAAGTTCAAGCTGGAGGACGTGCGCGGGCTGGAGAACGTGGGCGATCTGCTGGACCTGATCGAGCGGCTCACCGCCTGATCTTATGCAGCCAAAAGGCCGGGCACCTGCCCGGCCTTTTTTGAAGAAAAAGGAGTTTTGCACCCATGAACAGCTACACTCTGGCCGACATCACCCCCGGCATGACCGAGAGCTTCACCGTCACCGTGATCGAGGCCATGATGGACGCCTTTTACGCCGTTTCGGGCGATAACAGCCCCATCCACATGGACGCGGACTACGCCGCCGGCCGGGGCTATCCCGGGCGGGTGGTCTACGGCATGCTGGGCGCCAGCTTTTTCTCCACCCTGGCGGGGGTCTACCTGCCCGGCGAGCACTGCCTGCTCCACAGCGTGGAGGCCAAGTTCGCCAAACCCGTTTTCATCGGCGACACCCTCACCGTCACCGGCAAGGTGACCGAGGTGAACGACACCTTCGGCGAGATCACCGTCAAGGCGGTCATCGAGAACCAGAACGGCCAGAAGGTCACCCGCGGGCTCATCAAGGCCGGCGTGGCGAAATAAGGAGGACATATGAGCAACGTTTATCTCATCACCGGCGCGTCCAGCGACGTGGGCTGCGCGCTCATCCGCCGCCTGTGGCAGCCGGGGGATGTGTTCATCGCCCAGGGCGCGGGCGACCTGGGGGGCCTTGCCGAGCTGTGCAAGGAGCACCCCGGCTCCATCCGCACCTACGACGTGGACCTGACCAACGAAAAGGCGCTGGAGACCTTCATCGCCGACGTGCAGGCCAACTGCCCCGCTCCCACCCACTTCGTGCATCTGCCCGCTTTGCGGGTGGTGAACACCAAGTTCAAGAAGTTCGACGAGGAGCGCTTTGAAAAGGACATGAGCGTGCAGCTGCGCAGCGCGGTGGCGCTGTGCAAGGCCTTTGTGCCCGCCATGGCCAAGGCGAAGAAGGGCCGGGTGCTCTTCATGCTCACCAGCTACCTGCTGGGCCTGCCCCCCAAGAACACCGCCGCCTACATCATGGTCAAGAGCGCCCTGGGCGGCCTTGCCAAGAGCCTCGCGGCGGACTACGCCCCCTATGGCGTGACGGTGAACTGCGTGGCTCCCAGCATGATGGAGACCAAGTTCCTGGCCGACACCAGCGACCTGATCGTGCAGGCCAGCGCGGAGGCCAACCCCATGGGCCGCAACGCCACCCCCGCGGACGTGGTGCCCGCCATGGCGTTCCTTCTGAGCGATGAGGCCGGCTTCATCACCGGCGTCACCCTGCCCATCACCGGGGGCAGCGCCCTGTGAGCGCCCCGGTGCTGCGCCTCGCGGCCCCGGACGAGGCCAAGCGAGTGGTGGATTTCGTCAACGCCAACTTCGACTGGCGGCTCCCTCTTATCAACAGAGAGGAATATTTTAATTTTTATTACAAAAGCGGCAATGCACTGCAGTTCGCCCTGGCCGAAGAGGAGAGCGTTCTTGTGGCCGCCGCCGGCTACATCCGGGCTTCGGACGCCCCCGACGCCGACGTCTGGGTGTCGGTGTGGGTGGCGGCCAAGGGCCACAACGGGGTGGGCCTGGAGTTGATGGCCGCCCTGCCCCGGCTCACCGGCGCGCAGGTGGTGGCCTGCAACAACATCCGCCCCAAGACCATGGCCTTCTACCGCTTTCTCGGCTGGCACGCCGACCGGGTGGGCCACTTCTACCGGCTGGCAGGTCTCCCGGAATACCGGCTGGCCCGGGTGGCGGATCCCACCGTTCTGCCCGCCGGGGGCGACCTTTCGCTGGAGCTGGTGGAAGGCCCCGGGGCGCTGGCGGCGCTGGGCATGCCGGACAGCCCCCATACTCCCCGCAAGGACGTGTGGTACATGCAGCGACGGTATTTCGCCTTCCCCCATCTGACCTATCAGGTGTATGCCGCGAAGGAGCAGGGCCGTCTGCTGGCCTATCTTGTCTGCCGTGTGGTAGACAGCGGCCAGGGCAAGGCGCTGCGCATCGCCGATTTTGTGGGCGGCACTTCCCTGCTGCCCCGGTTGGGGGCGGCCATCGACCGCCTTTTGAAGACCAGCGGCGCGGAGTACGCCGAGTGCTACTGCGCCGGGGTGGACCCGGCGGTGATGGCGGCGGCGGGCTTTTGCGAGCGCAGAGAGGGCGATGCAAACATCCTGCCCAACTATCTGCAGCCGCCCCTGTTTGAGAACACGGAATACTACTATTTCACCAGCGACCCCGACCGTTTCGTGCTGTTCAAGGCCGACGGCGACCAGGACCGGCCCAATCTGCCCGCAGATTGAGCGGCCCCGAGGGGGCTTTTGCCCGTCTTTTCCCACCGGCAGCGGGCCGGCGGACACATAGAGAGAAGGAGACTGTGGTTATGAACACGATGGTACTGGGCATTGCCGGCGGCACCGGCAGCGGAAAGACCACGCTGACCAAACGGCTGAAGGAGCGCTTTGGCGATCAGATCAGCGTCATCAGCCACGACAACTACTACAAGCGTCAGGACGAGCTGACCTATGAGCAGCGCTGCCTGACCAACTACGACCACCCCAACGCCTTCGAGACCGAGCTGATGGTGGAACACATCAAGGCGCTGAAGGCGGGCGAGACGGTGCTGTGCCCGGTGTACGATTTTTCCCAGCACAACCGCTCGGACGACTTCATCCAGATCCACCCCGCGCCGGTGATTTTGGTGGAGGGCATCCTCATCTTCGCCAGCCCGGAGCTGTGCGACCTGATGGACATCAAGGTGTTTGTGGACACCGACGCCGACGTGCGCATTCTGCGCCGCATCGTGCGGGACGTGAAAAAGCGGGGCCGCACGCTGGACAGTGTGGTCACCCAGTACCTGACCACCGTGAAGCCCATGCACGAGCAGTTCGTGGAGCCCAGCAAGCGCCGGGCCGACCTCATCATCCCCGAGGGCGGCAAGAACCCGGTGGCGGTGGAAATGCTCATCCACCGGCTGGAGAGCCATCTGGCCAGCGCCGCAAAGGAATAAACGCAAATGAAAAGCCGCCGCGCCCGGCATCACCGGTGCACTTGTCAAGCAAAAGTAGACACAGAAAAGCAATTTAGAGGAAGCCCCGTTCAGACCTGTACTGAACGGGGCTTTTATAGCCCAAAGCGGCGGCAGGTCGATCATGATTGAA